>NZ_JAQMUA010000160.1:0-18347 GCF_028330895.1 Kamptonema animale CS-326
AGACTTGAAAAAGTCGCGGACAAATGGGTAATGAGGTATGCGTGACAAGCACCAAAACATTGAGGAGCCGTGTGAAGCGAAAGTTTCACGCACGGTTTTGAAGACCAGCGAGGCTGGTGACAGTCTCGCTGAGTTTAATAGGTCGGCGCATGACGCGCAGAAATTTCTGTTCCTGAATCTACGCTCAAACGCCCACGGAATAGAAAAACGGGTTATCGAACTCGATATCGAAAAATGCTTCGACAGGATAAGCCACACCAGCATAATGGAAAGACTCATCGCCCCAAAAGGCATCAAGACCGGAATATTCCGCTGTCTCAAATCAGGAGTCAATCCAGAATTTCCAGAACAAGGAACCCCGCAAGGGGGCGTGGTAAGTCCATTACTAGCCAATATCGCTCTCAATGAGATTGAGGAAATACACCAATCAGTTCGCTATGCGGACGACATGGTAATAATCCTGAAACCCAAAGATGATGCGAAGGCAATACTTGATAAAGTCAGCGAATTTCTGGCAGAACGAGGCATGAAAGTTAGTGAAAAGAAAACCAAGCTAACTGCTACGACAGATGGATTTGACTTCCTCGGTTGGCATTTCAAAGTGCAAAACAACGGGAAATTTAGATGCGTTCCATCAGCGGACAATTTTAAATCGTTCCGTCAGAAGGTAAAACACATCGTTAACAACTCAAATTATGGTGCTAAGGACAAGGCTGAGAAATTAGCCCCTGTGGTTAGAGGCTGGAGAAACTACCATCGCTACTGTAAGTTGGAAGGGTCACGGTTCTCGCTGTGGTTCCTCAACAATAGAGCCTTCAAGGTATTCAATAAGGAATCGAAACAGAACCGTTATACTGTCAAGAAATTGATAGAAAAAGCGTTCCCGGCGGTTCCCTACTCCGAAAACAAATTTGTCAATGTTAAAGGGGAGAAATCACCCTACGACGGAGATATAGCCTACTGGAGTGAGCGTAGCAGCAAGCTCTATAACGGCGAAACCTCTAAAGCTTTAAAACGGCAAAACCATAAATGTGGGAAATGTGGCTTAAAAATGCTAGGCGATGAAAAGGTACATCTGCATCACGTAGATGGTTGCCACAGTAATTGGAAAATAAACAACCTTCTAGCGGTTCACGAAAGTTGCCACGATTATCTACACATGAGCAAAGGCGCAAGCCAAGAACATCGGGAGCCGGATGCGGGGAAACCAGCACGTCCGGATCTAACTGAGAGGTGCGGAGGATAATACCTCTCATCGACTCAACCGCTGTTAAGGTTGCCTAAAAATAGCCGCCTCGTTATTAGCCATTCAGCTATTGGATATTAATGTATCGGACAAAAGCGGTAGCCGTTTTCTAGCAAGAGTTAAAGTTCAGTTTGTTTGGCTTTATTGAATGCAGTGTTACCACACTTTTGTATAAAAAAAGCGAAGTACCTCAATATTTTTGGGCTGCCAGAATGCTAATAGCGTTACTTCGGCAAGCCAGTAAATTTTGTAGTCAAAGGAAAAGCGGCGAAACTTGTTAAGTTGAGAACTCAGGGAAGCGATCGCCACCCATGCTACCCAGGTGTGACGGGGCAATTGATGCCAGTGTTGCCAGAAAAGTCGCCACAATAGTATGAGCAATCGGCACAGTTGAAGATCGGGTAAAACCAAGCCTTTTGAAACACTGGGCTAACATCGCATCAGAGGCATTGATTGGGACAGTTGAATATCGAGTAAAATTAAGCCCCTTGACACTTCACCCCTAGTTTTTAGGTGTTTGTGGCGATAGCTACTATTACTAGACAAGCCCTTGCACTATGCTTTCTTTGAATTGTTTTGACTTTAACAACTGCAACTCGCGACTCGACTGCCCTTACTCGAATATCCGAATCAGCCTGTAATTCGCTACCACTGGCTCCCATTGACCCGATTAATCCGAGTACACCTTGACCAAACTAATGCAGGAAAGTTGCACTTACTCATTCACAATTTTTAGCTAAAATTTGGGAGGGAAAAAGAGGAGAAAACAGCACAATTATTACTCATTACACCTCGTAATTCCTACTTTTTCGCTCGCAATCAGTATAAATACTTATCATTTTTCGTAAAGAATTGTTGCTTTTGGCGCGATTTTTTGTAATTTAGACCCTTCTAAATCCTCGTAGTTAGTGCGCTAGTCGAATAGCAAGCCATGTCAAATGTACGTACAAGAGCACAAAATTGAGCAATTTATGGTTTTTATGGTTTTTGCAAGACTACGACAGGAACTGAGCGTGCGATGCCTTCGGCCGGCGTAGCCATCGCAATTCACCGGAGGTAAAATAAAGCCCGACTCGGGGCCGAAAAGCGGCAAAATTGACGTTAGAGATGGGCAATCCATTGACGGTACGGCTAATTGCCGCATAGACTAGAGTTAAGCATCAAATTCACAAGTTCGCTGTCAAAGCGAACCTAATGCCATGACCACCCCATCTACTACAAAAACGATGGCACGGCTAGAAGCCCGCATCAGCCCGGAAATCAAATCTTTGTTGCAAAAAGCGGCTGACTTGGAAGGGCTCACCCTGACTGATTTTGCGATCGCCAGCTTGCAAAAGGCAGCAATTGCCACAATCCAAAAACACCAAACCCTCAAACTCAGCCTAGAAGACAGTGAAGCCTTTGTCGATGCCCTGCTCAATCCCCCCTTACCCAATGAAGCACTCAAGGCCGCAGCGGTAAGGTATCAGCAAACTATGAAAGCTTAATGGTTCTCAAAATCGAGCCACTGGATAGCCGCAAACACATACGTTCAGACTTCTGCTGTGGCAAAGATAGCCTAGATAATTACATCCGCAAACAAGCATCACAGGATCTAAAAAGGAAAGTTGCCACAATATTTGTTTTAGTAGATGAGTCAGAAAACCATTCAGAAACAGAAGTTTTAGGCTATTACACCCTCTCAAACTACACCATTGACATAACAGAACTGGATACCGCCCTTGCCAAAACCTTGCCCCGCTATCCCCAATTACCCGCCACATTACTCGGTCGCCTTGCGGTTGATTGCGCTCAAACAGGTAAAAGATTTGGCGAACTCTTATTGATTGATGCGCTCAAAAAATCCCTGGCAGTCTCCAAACAAATCGCGTCCCTAGCTGTAGTTGCTGAAGCCATAGACGAACAAGCCGCCCAATTTTATCTAAAATACGGATTCAAAAGATTTAACCACCAATCAATGAAGCTTTACTTACCCATGAAATCCATCGAATTATTTGATTGAGTAGCTCCATGAGTCAAGCGATTGCGTGCGAACGTATCTAAATTGATAGTAAGCGAAAAATGCTGCACGGCAATCAGCCATAGGAACAATTGCAGTACAGGGAGGCTCCCGTTTGATTGAATGCAGTGCTACCGCACTTTTGTATAAGAAAAGTGAAGTGGAAGAGTAATTTTTTCGGGCTGCCAGAATGCTCATGCAGAGCGATCGCTATCTTAATTCGCTCTGTTGCCTCGCTGATTCAGGTACTAATCCCACTGCTGTTACGACTACTATAAAGGTCAGGTTCTTCTAAGAAGTAATACCTGCCAGCAATAAGCCTAAGTTGCATCTTCCACACAGGGGTGCAACTTTTTGTGAGAAGGAACGCACCCCGATAGTTAGTGAAAGCCACAAAAAGCTTTATATTTTAACCCTTCTATTTCCTCTTATTCCCTCTTATTTCCTAATATCTCCTACTTGTCCCTCAAAAATCCTAAATTCTCCTCCAAATTTCACAAAATTTAATTAAGTTAAATTAACTTTCGCGGCTTTAAAATTGATTTTTTGTACTCCGACACCTCTTAAATCCTCGTAGTTAGTGCGCTAGTCGCATAGCAAGCCATGTCAAATAGACGTTATAGGGGGTCAAAATGAGCAATTTATGGTTTTTGCAAGACTATGATAGGAACTGTTACAAAGCAGGAGTTGCGCTCACGCACACACTGGGCAGCCAAGGCAAGAAAGTTTGATGGGGCAGTTTGGACTTTGATAGAACTGTGTTCCTGCCAGTCGCTCTTGAAGCCAGGAGCGATCCCGTTGGTGTACAGGTTCGCCTTGGGTACTCGGCATCGGAGCATTGCACGACGCAAGCCAGTTGGTGCAGTTCGGTATTGGCTAAGAGTTGAAAAAGAAATGTGTCCGATTTTCTCCCATTATCTTGTTTTTACGCCTTACTGGGGTCTATGCGATCGCGGTGATAATACAGCATATTCCAGGTGAATGAAGTACAGTAGCAGAACTCTTAGTCAACTAACTACTTAGATCGATGAAATTGTGTGTACCACATATATATGGAATATGCTGTATAATTGGCAGCCATCTCGGTCAAGTAATTTAGTTTGTACTTCCGATGTGCTGCCCAACTCCTCCTACCATAGCTTGACGAGCCTGATTGACAGCATTAGAAAGAATCTTCGCAGCTTGCTCAATCTCCAAAGATGTTGTAAATTTACCAACACCTATACGCAACGCTCCTTCTATCAGCGACTCTGGCAGACGCATAGCTTGCAGGACATGAGAGGGAGCCTCGACACCCGACGTGCAGGCAGCACCAGTGGAGATTGCCAACTGAGAACGGACTCTGGCAACGATCGCAGTATTTGGAACGTCAGGGATAGAAATGTGGAGATTGCCAGCTAAACGACAAGAAATATCTCCATTGACAACTAGACCTGGAATTTTTTCCAGCAGCAACTTCTGCAAATTGTCCCTCAGAGCAGCGATCGCCCTCTCATCCTCGAACATTTCCAACTGACGCAGGCGACAAGCTTCTCCTAATCCAACAATACCAGGAACATTAAGAGTTCCAGACCTCAACCCCTTTTGATGTCCGCCACCCAATAAAATTGGCTCTATGTGATGTCCTTTCCTGACTACTAACGCTCCAGAACCTTTAGGCCCATAAAGTTTATGCGCCGATATAGCCAAGTAAGTAATTCCCCACTCTTCAAAATTAATGGGTATTTTCCCCACAGCTTGGGAAGCATCGCACAGAAAAGGAATGCCGTATTTTTGAGCGATGCTTCCCACTTCTCGGAGCGGATAAATATTACCAATTTCGTTGTTAGCTGCCATAACGCAGAGCAGCGACAGCCCCGACGCGCAAACTTGTTCAAGATGCTCTAGGCAAAGGCTGCCTTTGGAGTCAACACGCAGCACTAAAACCTCAGCTAATCCCTTTTTATCTAAGGCATAACAAGGATCTAAAACAGCTTTGTGTTCAACAGGCAATATAGCAATCCGAACTTTTGTTTGAGAACTGTTTTCAGCAGCTATGCTGCCTTGAATTGCCAGGTTAATGCTCTCAGTAGCTCCCGAAGTGAAAGTTACTTCTTTAGGTGAAGCTCCAACTAATTTAGCGATGTGCCTTGCTGCCTGGGACACAGCTCTTTCGGCTTCATCACCATAAGTATGGTCAATACTGCTGGCATTACCGAATGCGGTTGTCATGTAATGCAGCATCAACTTCGCAACCCGACTATCAACTGGAGTTGTTGAATGGTAATCGAGGTATATGGGATAACTTTTAGTTTGTATATCTTTCACGCTTCAAGCTACTTTATGATTTTCACGCTTGAGTAAGGGTTATAAAGAAATTTCAAGGGCAGAATGATGCTTAAAAACCCTAATCTTAGACCCGTTTTTAGTGCAGTGTCTTTTTGGCACGTCCGACTACCTGCTGCGCCCGGTGCTTTGCAAAGTAAGGGTGCGGCTAACTTTGCATTCGCTCGCTTGGCAGCTATTTGGGTGGCAAAGTTTGATTGGGGCATCTTTCGTTAAGGCTACTAGGTACCCACTATCTTTTAAAATAAAGCATTAAGTGCGTGGATGTAACCCTTGGCCAAGACAATAGGTTTTTACCAAAACTTCAACCTCGATCTGAAACGTCTCAGCACGGCTTTACAGTGCGTGCAGGCTCAGTCTGAACAGGGCCATGATGCCTTAGCTCAGTGTATGGGTGTTAATCGCCCCGTTGCCGAGGGTTTTTCGGCATGGCTACGTCATACGGGTTTGGCAACCCTTCACTCTGGCGAACAGCGACAGCGGACACTAACCTACGAACTAACATCCTTTGGTCAGTTGGCTAGTAAATACGATCCAACTCTGACCGACTTGGGGACGCAGTGGGTACTGCATTATTACCTGTCCACCAAACACACTGAGTGTTCTGAGGCATGGCGCATTCTCATTAATGAATTCCTCTCACCCGGTTTGACCTTCACTCCTGAGCAATTTAGTTCCTATTTTGCCAGCGTCATGGGTGAAGTTAATAATCGTTCCGCTCTCAGCAAAGATCCTTCTTGTGCTCTCAGTACCTACATTCGTCCCCAAGGATTGAGCAAATTGGGGATTTTAATCAAGCAAAAAACCACCCTGAGCACAGGTTCTCCCAATTGGCCGCACATCCTAGTAGTGGGTTATCTCTTGTGTGACTGGTGGCATCGCCACTACAATCATACGAATACCCTGCGTTTCGTGCAGTTGTGCAAAGAGGAAGGTAGTCTTGGGCATCTGTGTCAAGCCGATGACCGACAGCTCCGGCAGTTCGTGGGTGAACTGGCGGGCCTTGGCTATTTAAGCTTTTCTGAAACGCAACACGAGCCAGTTAACCGACTCTATCTCGATTCACCGCAAACCTTGCTAGAACGTTACTACAAACAACAATGAACTTTGAAGAGCTCGTTCTGGCCCTTGAAGAGCGCATTCGCTTTGTCTGTCAAGAACAAGCTCGATACCGAGTTTTGTGGGTTGTCGGGAAGCCTCGTTCTGGCAAGACATTGCTCAGCCGCACCGTCTGTCAGCGTACTAGCTGGAGATACATAGATTTCACACTAGAACCAGGTTTTTTAGACAGTTTGATTGGACGCGAAGAAAGTTATCATCCCGAAGATTTTTTTGGAACTATAAAAAAGTTGATAGATAACAAGGTAGCACCTGAAATAATCGCCATTGACGAGATTGAACCCTTGTTAAGTTTGTGGAATTGGGAACAGCAAGAGGTATTTTTTAAGCAGGTAGGACGTGCTACTCGTTTGCCGATAGGTGTCGTTTTAGTGACTAGAAACCGCACAACTCAACAATTATTAAAAATAATACCTGGGATGAATCACATATTTGAGATGCCTGAAGAGGTGCAGCTATGACACGAAAAATGCGGGAGTTAGTCGAGGTTCAAGGTGGATTTAAACCCTCTGTACAACTACCTGGTGATTTTTTTGACGAGCAACTTAACCGCCACTTCGTTGAAAGCTACATTCCCACTCAAGAGATTCTTGATATCTTTATGAGTCTTAGGGATAGTCTGCAACCCAATTCGGAGCAACGCGCCCGTTCGTTTGTCGGTACTTATGGCACGGGAAAATCCGACCTGATGTTGATGATTGCTAACTATGTGACTCGTTCATCGGACGACCTTCTTTTAGCTCCTTTCTTTGAACGTTTGCGCCATCTCAATCATGCCCAAGCTGAAGCTATATACAAAGCTCGTCTGGGAAAACCGCCCTTTTTGCTGGTGCTGCTGCAAGCTGATACTGCTGTTACTTTCAGCAGTTTTGTATTGACTGGATTAGCTGATTCTCTTAAGGCTCAAAATTTAGAATTTTTGTTAGCAAATACTTATTATCAAGCCGCTTTGAAACAGATAGAAGAATGGGAAGTGGGTTATCCTGA
The DNA here is from genome assembly GCF_028330895.1 of Kamptonema animale CS-326. Lineage (NCBI taxonomy): Bacteria > Bacillati > Cyanobacteriota > Cyanophyceae > Oscillatoriales > Microcoleaceae > Kamptonema > Kamptonema animale. The sequence goes on from NZ_JAQMUA010000160.1 coordinate 7,677, forward strand.
AACAATTAAGCGGTTGTCAGAAGTTTTGGAAAATGATTATGGTCGCACCTTAAATCAACTAAAGTCTGACTTGAAAAGTTCGCGGGGTGATTCAGCTTTGCAGGTGTTTCGCCCTGCTGCACAGAAAGCTTCCGGTACGCCATTTCAGCCTACCGCTGTTATCGAAAGACCATCGGAAGCTTTTGCTGATGTAGCAAAAAAAGTTGTCGCAAACGGTGAGTATAGTGGCATTTTTGTCATTGCGGACGAGTTTACTCATTTGCTTCAGAAACTAGGGGAGTCATCAACGGCAGCCGATAGCAAGGGCATCGATAATTTAGCAGAAGCAGCCGTCCGTTCGAGAGAAAATCAACTTCATTTTTATGTGGTTAGCTTGCAAAGTTTTGCTAGCGCTCAGGGCAGTACCCAGGTGGCACAGGCGGCATTAGAACGCAGTGGGGGACGTTTTAGCCAACATGAACTGCGTTCTCTAAACACGGAAGAATTGATTAGTGCGTCTATTGCTAAACTCATATCAACCGATCGTCTGTTCGACAATGCGGAGAAACAACGAGATGACTTACTCACACTAGCTATGCGCTTGTGGGGCAGTCGTGCTACTGGAAAAACCGACCGTGAATGGGTGCAAAAGACGATAGTTCAAGGGTGTTTCCCATTGCATCCTCTAGCCACTTATTGCTTGTCGAGATTGAATGCAGTCCTGGCTCAAAACGAACGGACAATGTTTAGTTTTATCTGGGATGCAGAGCGCGGGTTAAATCATTTCATCCAAGAGGCTAATGGTGATGCTTCAAATGGTTGGATATCGTTATTATCGCTAGATAAGTTATTTGAGTATTTTGAGAGCAACTTGACAGAAAAGCGCCCTGATTTACTAAAAGCGTATCAAGATGCCAGCCAAACTCTTTCAGCGCAACAAATAGAAACGGGTATAGAGGGGCGTTTACTGCGTGCATTGGTGATGTTGGATGTGGCTAGCGGCGATGCTAATTTGCGTGCTGATCGCGAATTACTACGCCACGCCCTCGGTTTATCTACTTCAAAAATGTCAGAGGTAGCTGATGCTCTCAATCGACTAGAACAAGTTGGGATTGCTTATCCTTCGCAAAGCGGACATTACCAATTAGTTAAACCGGGGCGTGCAAATCCGCTAGAACTGCGGAGTCAGATTGACCGTAAGGCTCAAGGAGATAATAGGCGGTCGCCTATTATCTCACTCAATAGTTTTCACAAGCTTAATAATATTGAAGCGCAAGATTACAATAAAGAGCGTGGAAGCGATCGCCATCTCATTACCCAATTTGTTAGCCCTGCTGAACTCTCAAGTCCAATATCTTTAACCCAATCTCTACAAGAAAATGATGGCTCATTGTGGTATGTGGTTGCTGCCTCGGAGTCAGAGTTAGAGCAGGCACGCTCTACAGCTTTACAATTAACCCGTCAGCATGACCAGTTGGTTGTAGCTGTACCTCGAAATCCTACTGATTTAATTTTACGATTCCAGCGCAAACGAGCTTTGGAAGAATTACGAGAAAGTGAAAACTATAAAACTCCCGACTATCACGAACTTCTCATCGATTCTGGGTTAGTAGGAAAAGACTATCTTACAGCGTTTCAGCAGGCGTTGCAATTGTTTGAACAACCTTCAAAGTTTGAGTGGTTTCGGGGCGGACGCACGATACTACTCAATACACATGGTCATCTCAACTCGCTGGCAACAACAGTTATGAGCGATGTCTTCTCGAAGACACCAACGCACAGAACTCGCCAGCACCTCAACAAGCCAAGTGGCAAGTCAAAATATGTAGAAAATGTACTTGATAGAATTTTGCAAGCTCAATGCCAACTTCCTGATAAAAAAGAAAAGAAAAAAACAGCAGAAGATGCGATTATTATAGATGGTGCTTGTGAATTAGGACTTCTTCATCATGTCAAGAAAGAAGGTGGATATAATACCTATAAAGTCTGCGTACCAACTCCTCTGAAAAAGAATAGCAATGAGATATGGCTTTTGTTAGAGGAGCGATTGCGTCAAAATACTCTTTGGTCAGAGATAGTTGCTACGCTAGCCCGTCGCCCTTACGGGTTATATCCCTCAGTTTTACAACTGTTTATCGCAGCTTTCTATCGTTACAATCGAGACTATTTAGAAATTTACACTAAAACAGCATCGGGCAGTAGCGGTAGTGCATTGGCACAACAACCTATTGATGCGATCGGTAAAACAATTGTAGAGATGGTCGAGTCACCCGCAAAGTTTATGGTGCTTTACCAGCCTTTGACGGAGAATCAGCGTCTGTTTCTCCGGGGATTAGCGGAACGCGCTTTATATCCCGGTCGTGCAGTTCGCAGCCAAGCAGGAGAAACCGCTTCTTTCCGCAATTTGGTTGCGGCGCTACTCCGAAAATGGACAAACGACATTTGCTCTGTAGCCCGACAAGCTTCTGAGGTGGAATTAGCCAGTATCCTAAAAGATGTTACCTCAGAGACTATTTCTGCATCCGTAGCACTAATGAAAGTAGCCTCTCTACCTACTATTTCAGAAACCGCAGAGGCTTTACTCAATAGTCTGCCGATTCATTTAGGACTTCATTCTGATAGTTCGCAATGGACTGAGACAGAACTCGATGAAACTTTGACAAAGCTAGAAAATACTTGCCAGCAATTAAGCAAAGTTTGGAAAAAATTTAAGGCTTACATGGCTTGGCAAATTAGTCAGGTTTTTGGGGTGACTGAGTGGCGAAATGATTGGAATGATACATTGACAGCAGCACAGAAATGGCGGGCTGAATTAGTGGGTGGATTAAGGTCTACCGATTTAGGAGGGAATCCAGCAGCCCGTGACCTTTTGTATGTCCTTGATGATGACCCCTCTAGTTTTGAACAGGCTTTTTTAAATGCACTGGCATCTCGATCGGGACTGCTACCTTTTGACGGGTGGCCAGCCATCAGTACCAGAGATGAATATTTGCAACGTCTGTCTGAAGCAAAAACGGCTGCCGAAGCAAAAGCAGAAGAGTTGGGACGGTCATCACCAATAACTCCTACACCCTCTACAATTGCTACAACCTCGCCAGTTAACCCAACAAAAAGCCCTGCGAGTTCAAAAAGCTCAAAAACTGCTACAAGTAGCCCTGCTTCTACAAAATCGGGCAGCCTAGCCAAAAGCTCTGCAACTGGCACAACCACCACAGCTAGGGCTACAACCAACTATTCCACTACCACCAATAAAACTATAACTAGAGCATCTGAGTCTTCATCTATAGGTGATGCAAGTGTTGTCAAAGAACTCAATAATGGTGCTGATACTAATGGTGCGGTAGAGCAAGCATTTACCCAAATCCAGACAATTTTTGAAAGTATTTCTCCACAAGAACAGTATGCTTTGTGGCAGCGATTGAAGGAGGAGTACGATCCGCAATGATTACTATTTACTGTGATTTTTACTGCACGCAGCAGATTGAAACAGATAACTACACTTGGGTTGTCAACAAAATTCAAGATTATATTCCTTTAAGACAGCGTTTGCGTCGCGCCCTAGACGCTCAAGATCGGGATTACACTGTTTATGTACAGTCTCGCATTCTAGCTCAGTGGCTAGAGGATATGCGTGACTATGATTTGCAGGTTGTGCGTTGGGAAGAGATCGATTTGCGCGATCGCTTTCGACAAAAGTTTGACTTTTCACTCCCTGCTGAACTAGACGAAGCTGCTATTCAAGATTTGCAGCTACTCAATCTACCAAAGCCAGATTTTGCAGCCGCAACTGACCCCTCTGGCTGGATTATAGGTCAACTCATTGATCCGATTTGGAGAAGCACGAAATTATATCCAGGTCATTTAGCCGATTTATCAGTATGGGCTGTACAAAAAGGGCAAATTCCAGTGTCATTAATGACACTGGCAAAAGCCAGATTAAATCAATGGATAGAGGCTGATAATCGCTATAATATTTTTCTTCAATGTATAGGGCAAGATAGCTGGCAGCAGACTGGGGAGGCAGTCCTTTTGCGTTGGGCTTTAAAAGCTTATCCGAGCAGTTTTACTCTCCGTCAGCAATTTGAATATGCCTCAATAGAAGACTGCGATCGCCATCTTAACTTATGCCGGGATTTGTTGAGGAAATATGAAGCAGATTTAAAGTGCTTCTGGAGTTCGTGGCTAGCAAGAAACCCAACTTCAGAAGAGATGATAGTAGCTGTTAAATGGATGTCTGGACTAGCTGATGTTGAACTAAGTATTGTCGAGCAATGGGCGCAAAAAAATACAAGCCTGCTAACTCTTCCAATTATTGACCTCATTAGGCAGCGATTTTCTCTCTTTTCAGAAGCTAGGAATGTGTTAAGACGACTGGAATCCCTTGTTTGTCCGTCTTTACCTCAGATACCGGATGAGAGTTGGTATACCGAGGAATGGCTTAATTGGGCGACGGTTGAATATATGCCATACTTTAGTTGGGTGATTCGCAACCGTCAACCCCGTGACATTCAAATTGATTTAGCTAATCGTTTTGCGGATTGGCTGGTCGGGAAATATCCAGAATTACAATTTAATCCTAATGCTTCAATTGTCACGAATCAGCTAAGCCGAATTCAAGAATTAATTGACTCGAAGCAAGCAGATGTTGTATTGTGGTTTATTGTTGATGGTTTGACTTGGTGGCAGGGAAAGAGACTTTCGGCTATTTGTGCCGAAAGTGGCATGGGAGTCACAGAAATACGTCCAACCTTGTCAGGATTGCCTTCAGTGACATCTATTTCTAAGCGAGCTATCGTGCAGGGATATTTTGACAAAACGAACACAAACAAGCCGATTTCACAGCTTTTGAAAACTAGGCTTGGTTGTGAAAAAGTAAGTGTTCTTGTGTACACCCAACCATCAGATATGGAAATGGCATTCGTAGCAGATGCCAAACCAGGTATCTATGCTTTACTTTACAATGCCCTCGATGAGCAAAACCACCACAGCAGCAGTTTCACTGATGATGAGAGTGTTGACGGTCATCTAAACCTGATAGCACGTTTAGCTAATCAAAGTTTTCAGCAATGTCTCAAGCAAGGTTTAAAAGCAGTAGCTTTTGTGATTAGCGATCACGGTAGTACGCTTTTACCACCTCAATGCTCTGTCAAAAAAGTTCCTAAATTTGCTTTTGAATTTAATGATGATAACATCCATGAAACCACTACGCAAAGCATTTATCAAGGAACACGCTGCTGTGCTATTGATAAGACCCTATCAGCCGATGACCTGCGCTATCTTGAGCCGGATTGGTATTATCTTTCAAAAGACGCATACAATCTGCCTTACGATTTTCTCATTCCCAAAAGTTATGCCGCAGTAGAACGCAGACCCGGCGGCTGGACGCACGGTGGCGCAACTCCCGAAGAGACAGTTGTGGCTTGCATTGAATTACAGCCGACACCCATTCAGGTTGTACAACCTATTATTAAGGTGGAAGGATATTTGACACCAAATCAGGCGAGTACCCTGCGGGTGACGCTGGTAAATCCTAACTCAGTTCCCTTAAAGACAGTTAGACTAACATTGGCAGGCACTCAAGCAACCTGGAACACAATACCAGCATATTCAGATTCTTCTATTGCAGAACTCAAGGTTTCAATAGCAAATAGTAAAGGTCGTTCTGAACTCTTAGAGTGGTTACTCAATTGCGAGGTAGGGGGGCAAAGTTGGCAATTCAGCGGTCAAATAGAAGTGCCTATTAAGCGTTTTCAAGTTAGCCAAGTAGATGAGTTGTTCGACAATATTTGATAATAGCTTACAGAATAAATTATTGGCTTATATTTATTAGTTTAATTCTTTTTGGAACTAGCAATGACACTAACGTTTGAAGATATCGGACTCCACTACTACAGCGAAGTTTGTGTAAATAAAGGCTTGGTACGCAAAGCTGGGCTGGGCTTACGCAGTATTCCTGCCTATGTCACTGAGTGGATTGTATCGCGCCATGTTTCAGACGGTAATCTAGATGACTCAGCGCGTCAGCAGATGCAAGATTTTATTAACAAACATCTGCCACCCAAAGACCAAAAGGAGCGTTTAAAAGCCAAATTGCAGCAAGGGGATTCACTTTTAATTCTGGATGAGTACAGTGTCGAAGTTAACTTGCAAACTAACGATTTAATTTTAAAAATACCTTGCTTAGATGAAAAAAAAGCGGGAGTTAAATCTCACATTGTTGAAACCTATCCGCTGTTGTTGGGAAGCGGTGTTTGGGGTGTAGGAAAACTAGAATATGAGCCGCCTGATGAAGTTATGCGCTTGCCGGGACGCATTCACATGGTTGATTTTCGTCCGATGCAAGCTGCTAGTATTGATTTAGAGCTTTTTTGCGAGCAGCGGAAGCATTTTACTTTGGCTGAGTGGCGGGATTTGCTAGTAAGCAGTATGGGTTACAATCCTAATTTTTATTCACCTGAACAGCAAATGTTATTGATTACGCGCTTGATTCCTATTGTTCAAGAGCGTGTCAATTTAATTGAGTTAGCTCCGAAGGGTACTGGCAAATCTTTTGTCTACCTAAATCTATCGCGTTATGTGCGTTTAATATCAGGTGGAAAAGTTACGGCTGCCGTGTTATTTCACAATAATGCTACTAATCAATCAGGTCTGTTGACACAGTTTAATGTAGTTGTTTTTGACGAGGCGCAAACGCTTTCTTTTGATAATCCGGGTGAGATTGTTGGTGTGCTTAAAGACTATTTAGAATCGGGACGTTTTTCACGGGGGGGCAAGCAGCAATCATCCGCTACGGCGGGTATTGTGATGTTGGCTAATATTCCATTAGATGCTGATGGACAGCCCAAGTTCAGCAATCTTTTTTTGAATTTGCCTGATTTTTTGCGGGAGACTGCTTTTATTGATCGCATTCACGGTATCCTACCGGGTTGGAAGTTGCCCAGAATTCAAGACACGGCTATTTCTAATAATATTGGATTCAAGGCGGATTTTTTAGGGGAAGTTCTTCACGGTCTGCGCGACCGGGCCGGTTATACTGAATATGTGACGACTTATGGGCAAATTTTGGGAACGAAAGATGTGCGCGATCGTAATGCCATTGAGCGATTAGCTGCTGGTTATCTTAAGCTTTTATTTCCAGATTTGCAGTTAAGTCACGATGAGTTAGTAGAATATTGCTTGCGTCCTGCTGCTTCTTTGCGGCAAACTGTCCGCGATCAACTCGCTGAGTTAGATCCTGAGTATAAGCGAATTATGATAGAAGTGGCGTAATGACCTAAGCCATTATTTATCCCGAAAGATATTCCAAAAATTCAGCTATGGCTGCATTGCTTATTCTTCTGGCTCGCTTTTCTCCAACATAATGTATCATATTCTGCATATCCGCTTCAGGCGTATCTAAAACAGCCTGAATCGTTAGCAAGTTATGTTCCTTCAATTTATTTTTGAGCCACAGGCTTAAATCTAAGATATCAATAGATTTACTGAGTTGCTCGTGAAGTAATAGTCTTAAATCTGAATCAGATTCTTCCTGGCTCTGAATAGTCAAACTCTGGAATAATAGATTGTTCATACCGTACTCTGTAACTCTTTGTAGAGTGAGATTTCTGGCTAGGGCTATACCCTTACTAATCGGGCTAACTTCAAGAGATAATATACATCCAAATTTTAGCTCGTAGCGAGTGCCAAACTCGGACTTAGTTGCCCGAACAGCCTCTCCATTTCTTCGGATAATCCCTGTATATTCCAGAAGTCTCAATGCTTCTTTTACTGTTTCTGGCACATCTCTATGAATCCAGAAATAACACGTAGATTCATTATATTCAGCTCGCCTTTCATTTTTGTCGTTTGTAGCGGGCAATACCTCATTTTCAATAAAATTTCTCCCCCAATCTACTAGAGTTTTATGTCCTTTGTATTTATCACCGAGTTTAGTATGCTCAGTCCATATATCTGTTCTATAAAAATTTTTAATAACTTCATTAACATCCTTTGTCCTCATTCTTGGACACTTTTCAACTGTTTTTAACAGCATTCTGGGGTTTCCACTAGCTGAGTATGCAAGAACGCTAAAATTTTCTCCATGCTCAGTGAGGGAGCTTTTTAAATTTTCATCTGATTGTTTCAAGACAATCTCTTTCATACTTACTAAATATTCCTCACTTAAAATATCCCTTTCTATTCTTAAATAAGTTGCATCATGGGACATCTCAAAAGTATTACCATAAGAAGTTACCCCAGGATATACGGCTGCTTTACAGCTAATATATGGCGATCTTAAATCTCTAAAAATAGTAAAAAATTGTCGTTGTTGTTCTGGGATAAAAATATGTACAGCTTCATCAAATAAAAAGCATATTTTTCTAATATTTGAATCTTGACAAATTTCTTCAACAGCATCCTTAAAGTGTACTAAATCTGGTATTTCCTCTGGTGAAACAGCGTCTCCAGAACCTTTATATGAATCTTCATACGCTTTGTGAATTGTGTTGAATTTTTGTTCTAGGCTTTCGGGCTCTGCATCTCTACCAGACAATAGCTCGGTAGCAGGGCTTGCTCCTATAAGCAGTCCTTTTTTACGTAAAGCTCTTATTAGCTTGTGACAAATAGAAGCTAACATCCAATGCTTAAACTGTTCTGGATCGTCAGTATGAATGAGTGAACTAGCAACAAAATTTACATATACTGGGAGGATTTTATATTCAGAAAAACTCTTGTCTAACTCGACTTCTGCCATACGGATGAGAAATGATTTACCTGTACCACGACTTCCTTCAAGAATTACAGAATCTGATGATTTTAAGGAATCAATTATGTGTCTATCTTGTTTTGTACTTACAAACAAGCCCTGAATTTCATCAAGTTGTATAGACTCAGTCCTAAAATAAAATTCACTCATTTTTACTCCTCCACCGGCCACCCAAGAAATTTTCGGACTTCCGTTATATGTCCTACGAATTCATGCAAATGTGCTTCTAAAAAATTAATGCTAGAAGAGTCAAGATGCTTCATAAACCTCAAACATAATGCAAAAGAAATAATTTTTGAGTAATTCGAGAAGTTGTCTATCCACTGATTAAAAAGGTTTTCTTCAAACACTACTTTCGCTTCCTTCAGTTCCCATGTGTAAGCATTCCCGTGAACAAACTCAGATAAGCTTCTATAAGTATCTCTGGCGAGTGTGTTATAGTTTTTAACATAATCTGTTAACTCAGGAAAAAATCCGCTCGCCCATCTTTTGGAAAAGATTCCCGCATCGTTATCATCTGTGCTAACTAATTGATTCCAATATATATCACGAGTCCCTCCTTCCCATTCTCGAAACTCCAATTCATTACTAGAGAAAAAAATTGCAGATAAAGATAGTTCAAGAGCCAAGCGTAAAGAGGTAAATGACTGTCTATATAGACCGGAAACTAATGAAAGAGCGGAAAGCTGTAGTTCGCTAGCAGCATATTTTAGAATCACAGCCTCTCCTCTAGTTTTCAGGACATCATACCAAGTCAATAAATCCTCAACAAAAGAATGAATTTTTGCAAGTTCATTGTCCCTTTTTAGGGATTCCTTCATAGTAATACTTGATGATTCAAAAATATCTTCATAATACTGATGTAAGTTCATAATTAAAAGGTAATTAATCGTCCTAATCTTATTTAATCAAGTGTCTACTTAGTCATAATTGACAAGCCAAGCATGGCAACTCATCATCTTCCTCATCCAAAACTGAATCTAGCACCTGAGCAAGAGACTGCTTCTTCCAGGCTGATTCTTTTTGTTTTCTAGCCATTGCCTTCTCATGTTCAGCAAGAATCTCATCTTTACGCTCAAGTAGTTCCAGTAATGTCTCGCCTTCATTCCATGTATATTGTCTGCCATCCTTGTGTTCCTGCTCATACTTAAGCGCCTCAGCAAATTTATCTGGATGTTCTTCTGCCAACATCACCCATTCATATTTGCGCTGGAAGAAACAGAAAAAACAACCAGATCGGCTGCGCCAGCGATAGTAGTCTGGCAGTCCAATTCCAGTGTCTTCAAGTAAACAAATGATATCTGCTTTAACCAGCCCTCGTTCCTTAAATGGAAAGACAGGTTTAATATTTTTCTTAGTGGAGATATACCCATCACGATTTTCGTCTGCCCGGATGCCAACATAGCTGATGGCTTCATCATCACCTACAAACTGCTCTAGAGGCTTAATCTTCATTTGCACCGTACACCAGCGCATCTTGGGTGAAGGAAGTGTCCCTCCATAGACATCAAGCCAATGATCGAACCCCCGCTCTGCTGCAAGGTAATGGATTTTGATGCCTAGACGGGCCTTGATCCGATCAAGATATTCGTAGGTTTCTGGTAGTTCCTTATGCGTGTCGCAGAAGAAGTATTCCATCTGTGGAATCTCCTTGTGCAGCAAAACGGCCAAGGCGGTGCTGTCCTTGCCTCCCGATAGGCCCAAAATATGTCTCACTGGTTTTTCACTCATACTCTCGATTTTGACGCTTTGAGAGGATCAAAGCAATACCGTCCTGAACCAAATCAAGCGATCGCACCGCCGACCTTGACGGGGTGACAACCCCGTCAACTCCCCCACCAGTAGCGGATTTACCCAACCTGAGCTAAAAAAAGATGGGGTCGAAATTGTTAAGTGGCCCCATCTGTTAATTATGTTTCCTCAATTTTACCAGAACCATCTAGAAA
>NZ_JAQMUA010000161.1:0-3066 GCF_028330895.1 Kamptonema animale CS-326
CCTTCTCGGCGGTTTCTTAACCGCCTAGAAGGCGGCGTTACGTAGCAGAATAGTAGTCAGATCAAAGGGTTTTCTGCCGTGAATTGCGCTCACCCAAGTTCAAAAGTCGTCACACCAAACAGTCGATTTATCGGTAAATTAGGGCTTTTTCCTTTGTACATCCGCGCTGTCTCGAAGGCGACAATCATATTGTGCCGATTCACCAAATCGACGGCCGATGAATTCTCTGATGGTATGTCTAAGAAAAATGGCGCGTCTTTTGGAACATTTGACTTTAAAGCTAAGAATAAATGTTCTGCAAACAACGGACTATCTGCAAACAACGGGCCAATTTTATATCCAGAACGACAGGGGCGAATGACACCGTAACCTGCTAACTTACTGTTTTCGAGAATACCTATTGCTGTAGTTTGAGGTTGATTAATCCAACATCTTAGGAATTGTACGCGACTATCGGGAAAAAACGCGCGATCGTATGCACATATCTCATCAAAAGGAATCGTAGATAACTGGACAATTTCTGAATCAGTCGGGAAAAAACCGCCGCCAATTCCTTGATATCGGATATTTTTATAAGCTAATATAAACCCAGATTTCTTGTAGTTGCTCTGTTGAGCGACTACCCCATCAAGACCAATAGTTCGACCGTTGAGGTATGCAAGACCAGCATTCCATATCTGGAGGCCGTAACCCTTTGCGCGATACTCTGGCTTGACAATATAAAAGCCAAGGAAGCCAAAGGAATCGCCATATTTGACGGCGGAAATTGTTGCAATAGGTTCATCTCCAAGCAATCCGATTAGGAAACCGTTTGGATCGGCCTCGTAGAAGCAATCAGCATCGTATAACCCTGGGTTCCATCCTTCTGCCGCAGCCCATGCGATCGCGATATCTACTTCTTGGCGAGTCATCACTCTGATTTGATAGTTACTATTCTGCATAATTCATTTTCAACTTGTCTATCTGCTTGGTATTTGCAAATAAATTGGGGTCTTGGCAACTTTTGGTGATCCGAACCAATGGCGTATGGCGATCGCATCAAACTCATATTGTCCCGGCTGAGATCGTCGTGCTTGCGAACGAAGTCCATGCTTGTGATTTCAAGAGTAGCGATCGCAATACTCCTTGCCTGTGCGCCTTACCTCCAGAATCTTTGTGACCCATGTAGATATGTCAGAGTAGCATGAGCCAACTGCAAGCGATCGTCAATACCACCCAGTCACTCATGTAATATTGAAATGTACTCACCAAATAATTCTTCAACCCTCTTATAATTGAGTGTTATTAAGCACTCTAAATGAACATTACATTTGCAGAAATTATTCCGAGTTTACTACCCAGCCCCGAAATTTTACAATTAAATAGCTGGGAGTTGGACAAAACAGCAACTCAGATCGCAGTCAATGTCACTTCTGTCCAAAATCCAGTCAGATGTCCGGTTTGTTTAGCAGTAAGTCATCGCATTCACAGTCAATACAGACGAAAATTAAGTGATTTATCTTGGGCGAATTTCCGAGTCACTTTACAGTTAAATGTCCGAAAGTTTTTCTGTATCAATCCCCGATGTCAGCGCCGCATATTTGCGGAAAGAATTACAGATGTAGCAGCAACATGGGCAAGAAAAACGCAACGATTAACTCAACATTTAACAGCTATTGGTTTATCTTTAGCTGGGAATGCCGGAGTTAGATTAAGCCAATATTTCGGCTTCAAAGTAAGTCGCAATACTCTATTAAACTTAGTGCGTAGAATTCCCCTAGCACCAATTCAAACCCCTAGAATTCTGGGAGTTGATGACTTTGCTTTTCGTAAACGCCACACCTATGGCTCTATATTAGTTGACCTTGAACTTGAAAAAAGTCAACCCATAGCCATTCTCAAAGATCGTGAAGCCGAAACCCTAGCCGATTGGTTAAAAGAACATCCCGGTGTAGAAATAGTATCACGCGATCGCTCCCGAACTTATGAAAAAGGTGTTCTGCAAGGAGCCCCCAATGCCATTCAAGTTGCTGACCGTTTTCATATTTTACAAAACCTCGCAGAAGCGCTCGCACAAGTATTTGGCAGCCAACTAAAAACCCTTAAAGAGGTGGAAAAACTACACACTGGTTTCCCAGCCAGGGATGCTAATCAGACTGAAATCGTCGCCTTACCTCCGGCATCAAATCAGACCAAAAAAGAAGTATCAAAAGCGATTCAACGTCGAGAAAGAAGAGTTATTATTCATCAACAAGTGTGGGAGTTACGGCATCAAGGTTTATCAGGAAAAGCAATTGCCAGAAAATTAGGTATTGGTTGCACTACAGTGTTCCGGTACTTGCGGCATTCAACATTTCAAGAACGCAACGGTCGTAGTGACCGAGGACGTAGCAAGTTAGATCCCTATAAAGACTATCTCCTTGAACAATGGAATCAAAAGTGTTATGATACAAAAAAACTATTTGAAGACATTCAAAAACAAGGTTATTCGGGTAGTTATGATACCGTTGCTCGTTACACTCGTCGTCTGCGTGAAGCGACAGGAGTTCAGCTTAGACAACGTATTATCCATAAACCTTTACCTCAAGTTGTTGAACCTTTAAGATGTGCTTTAACCCCTCGGAAAGTAGCGGGATTAGTGATGCAAAAATTCACACAGCTAGATGCCAGTGACCAACAACTTATTATCTTATTAAAAAGCCACTCTGAGTTAGGTGAAGTTATTGAAATCGCACAAGATTTTACAACTCTTGTGCGTCAACGCAACCCGAAACAACTGGATGGCTGGTTAGAGCGTGCTATTAATAGCAATATTTCTCCCATTCAACGTTTTGCAGTGCGGTTACGTGAGGATTATGATTCTGTTAAAGCGGGTGTGACTTTATCTGTAAGTAATGGCCCGGTTGAAGGACATATTAATCGATTAAAAATGCTGAAACGACAAATGTATGGTCGCGCTAGTATCGATTTATTAAGTCGCCGCTTTTTAATCAAGATGTAAATGGTTTTTCTCTCCCTAGAAGTAGTTTGAAAAAACAGCGATCGCCATACGCCATTGGTTCCGATCACCAAAAGTTGCCAAGACCC
>NZ_JAQMUA010000162.1:0-14965 GCF_028330895.1 Kamptonema animale CS-326
GTTTAATGATTGCCCAAGAGTGTCAAAGTATCCGGCATTGGCAACATCAAGAAACAGAGTTTCTGCGGCAGTTAGGTGAGCAAATGGCGATCGCGATTCAGCAAGGGGAACTTTACGCACAAGTTCAAGAAGCGGCGATAAAATCGCAAGCTCAAGCTCAACATTTGCAAGCTACTTTACAAGAATTACGCTCTACTCAGCAGCAATTAATCCAGAGTGAAAAGATGACAAGCTTGGGGCAAATGGTGGCTGGCGTTGCCCATGAAATTAACAACGCTAATAATTTTATCCATGCTAATTTGTTCCATGCTCAAGAATATGCAAGAACTTTGATTGCTGCGATTGATACCTGTACAAAAGCCTGCCCAGAAGCAGCAGATACTCTTAGTAAAATCGAGGACGACTTAGAGTTAGATTATATTGAGGAAGATTTTCCTAAATTGCTTAAGTCAATGCAAGAAGGGAGCGATCGCATTCGTTCAATCGTGACAACTTTACGTAATTTCTCTCGTCTGGATGAATCTGAATTTAAACCTGCAAACCTGAATGAGGGTATCGAAAGCAGTTTGGCTATGTTGCAAAATAGACTGAAATCTGGAATCGAAATTCAAAAAGAATACGGAATTTTGCCCTTAGTAGAATGCCACGCTGCCCAAATAAATCAAGTGTTTTTCCACTTGATTCAAAATGCTTTAGATGCCATATTTACATCAGGAAAACCAGGAAAAATTACTATTCGCACAGAGAGTACGGATGAATTGGTGACAATTTCAATTCAGGACACTGGTGTTGGCATTCCGCCTGAGATTCACAACCAAATTTTCGATCCGTTTTTTACTACGAAACCAGTGGGAAAAGGTACGGGTTTGGGGTTATCGATTTGCTATCAGGCGATTGTCAAAGATCATGGGGGCACAATTCGTTGTTATAGCAAAGTTGGTGAAGGTACTGAATTTGTTGTACAATTGCCTTTAGCCGTCTGCTAAGAAATCTGATTTTTTTAACGGGCATTTATCAGAGGTTTGAGTGCGAACTGGTTTGCTTGTGATAGAATTTTTTTTAGTCAATTTAGGAGTACCAAATTATGAATTCCTTAACAGCTTCTACTAAGAGTACCGATGCTGTTACGCTGAGTGTTAGTGAAATTATTAAGGACACTCTTTGTATCGCTGCTGAAGATGGGAAAAAAGTTTACGAGGCAATTGCCGCAGCTTTTAGGGAAGATCAAAGTGTGCTTCTTTCTTTCAAGGATTGTGAAGACTTCACTAGAGCTTTCCTGATCGATGCCATTGGTCAGTTGTATGAATCATTTCCAGAAGAGCAGATTCATAACACACTCAGCATAGTCGATATAGAGCCTGAAGATGCAGAATACATTAAGGATATTATTTACTGGACAAAGAGGTATTTAGAAGATCCAGAGCGTTTTAAGGAAGCTGCAAGCGAATTTCTGGGGGATGATGATGAGTAGCCAAGTTTATCGGATTGAATCTTACATATTTAGTGCGTCTGACACTGTTTGCCTATGCTATAATTATCTTTTAAGTCAATTTACCACCAAACGCTATGAACTTTTTAACAATTCTCACTACTAATAATACCGATACTGTCACACTGAGCGTTACCGAAATTATCAATGATACTCTGTGTATCACCTGCGAAGCTGGTCAACAAGTTTTCGAGGCAATTGCAGCAGCTTTCAGAGAAAATAAAAGCGTGGTTCTTTCTTTCAAGGATTGTGAAGACTTTACAAGGGGTTTTCTGAGCGAGGGAATTGCTCAATTGTATGAATATTTTTCAGAAGAGCAAATCCGTAATTCACTCAGTATAGTAGATATCGATCCTGAAGATGCAGAATATATTGAGGATGTTATATACTGGCGACGGCGGTACTTAGAAGACCCTGAGCGTTTCAAGGAAGCAGCAAAAGAATCTCTGTGTGCTGAGGATGATGATGAGTAACCAAGTTTATCAGATCGAATATTACAGATTTAGCTCATCTGATTCTATATTATTCGATGCTAATGTGTGGCTGTATATTTATGGGCCGCAAGGTGAGAGTTTGCCAAGATTACGAAGTACATATCACTTAGCACTGAGAAAGATTCGTGGTGCTAAGATTCCGATCTTTATCGATGTACTTGTACTTTCGGAATTTATCAATGCCTCTGCTCGATTCGTTTACAATGATTTACCGCAGGGAATAAAACCACAAGATTTTAAGACTTTTCGCCAAAGTAATGAATTTAATCCTATTGCTAGCCAAATTGCTAAAGATGCTCGTAGAATACTTAAGAAATGCGAACGAATTGACAGCGGTTTTGAATCAGCGGATTTAGGCGGAATATTGAGTGGTTATGCTGTGGGAGATGTTGATTTTAATGACCAGATTTTAGCTGAACTCTGCAAGGCAAAAAATCTAAAATTGGTGACTCACGATGCCGATTTTAAAGGTGAAGATTTGACTGTGATTACAGCTAATCGTAAATTTTTTAATTAAAAATGTAACAACAAGGGCCGGGTGAGGTGGCGAGATTAACCTATATTCGCTTATTGATTACCATGATTTGTTGCTTTTGTCAAGACCAATACTCGAAATTTAGAGAAAAGCGAACAGAACATAGACTAAGTTTTAGTATTCTTAACTGAGTGATAGGTTTTTTAATAAAGCTTTACAATTAAAACGTGCAAGAATAGAAGTAATGATGTATTAATGGCTTGCTCACAAGGAGGCGACAAATGGTAGCGCTCACTGAACGAGTAGAACGCAGGTTGACTGTAGAGACTGGCGCGATCGCGCCTGACACGACGACCATTCGCTGTCTGGATTGGGATCGCGATCGCTTTGACATAGAATTCGGTCTGAAAAACGGCACAACTTATAACTCATTTATCATTCGCGGCGAGAAAACAGCGCTGGTTGATACCTCCCATGAGAAGTTCCGCCAACAATATCTCGATATTCTTAAGGGGTTAATTGACCCCACTGAGATTGATTACTTAATTATCAGCCATACTGAACCAGACCATAGCGGTTTAGTTAAAGATGTGCTGGAATTGGCCCCCCAAGTAACAATTGTGGCTTCAAAAGTAGCAATTCAATTCTTAGAAGACTTGGTGCATAAGCCATTTAAACGGCAGATAGTTAAAAATGGCGACAAACTAGATTTAGGCAACGGTCACGTTATCGAATTTGTGTCAGCGCCAAACTTGCATTGGCCCGATACAATTTTTAGCTACGATGCTAAAACGCAAGTGATTTTCACTTGCGATGCCTTTGGGATGCACTACTGTTCAGACAGCACTTATGATGAAGATTTGGCGGATATTGAAGAAGACTATCACTTCTATTATGAGTGCTTGATGGCTCCCAATGCGCGATCGGTTTTGAGTGCGATGAAACGGATGGCCGAACTGGGAGAAATTAATACAGTTGCTACCGGTCACGGCCCCTTATTGCGGCATAATGTTGTTGAACTGACTGGACGCTATAAAAAGTGGAGTCAAGAACAAACTAAGGCAGAAACAACTGTTGCAGTTTTCTACGCTTCCGACTACGGTTATAGCGATCGCCTTAGCCAAGCGATCGCACACGGTATCACTAAAACCGGAGTCGCCGTCGAAATGATGGATCTCAAAACAGCAGATCCGCAGGAAGTTGGCGAACTGGTAGGTTTAGCTGCTGGTATAGTCATTTGTACGCCACCGAGTACGGGCCCCGCCGCTGCGATCGCAGAAACAGCAATTAACACCATTTTAGCCGCTGTTCATAATAAACAATCTATCGGTTTATCCGAGTCGGGAGGTGGAGACGACTTATCCATTTATCCCCTCCGAAACAAGTTCAAAGAGTTGGGATTAAAAGAAGCTTTCCCCAACATTTTGATCAAGGAAGCGCCGACAGAAGCCACCTATCAATTGTGCGATGAAGCAGGTACTGACTTGGGACAATGGCTAACGCGAGATAAAGCTGTTAAGCAAATGAAATCTCTCGATAGTGACCTCGATAAAGCCTTGGGTCGAATTAGCGGCGGACTGTATATCATCACCGCTCAAAAAGGCGAAGTCAGCGGTGCAATGTTAGCATCATGGGTGATGCAAGCTAGCTTTAAACCATTAGGTTTAACCATTGCAGTTGCTAAAGATCGTGCAATTGAATCAATGATGCACACGGGAGACAAATTTGTTTTAAATGTGCTCTCGGAAAACAATTATCAAGCGCTAATGAAGCACTTCTTAAAGCGTTTTCCTCCCGGTGCAGATCGCTTTGCTGGTGTCAAAACTCAACCCGCTAGCAATGGTTCTCCCATTCTTACGGAAGCTCTAGCTTATTTGGAATGTCAAGTAACTAGCCGTATGGAAGTAAGCGATCATCATATTGTCTATGCGACAGTTGATAGCGGCCGAGTCAGCGATCCTGACTCTTTACCAGCCGTACACCACCGCAAAGTAGGCAATCATTACTAGGTTGGTAATAGAGGCTTTTAGGCGCTTGATAATAAAATAAAGCGCCTAAAATCTCTAGCACAAAAAATTTGTTTATAGCAGTTTTCACTGAGTAGGTACTGCTTTTAATAACTAATGAGCAATTAGCAATTAGCAATTAGCAATTAGCAATTAGCAAGATATGTACCTAATAAAACAGAAAGTGGCTATAAATTCACAGACTTAGTTACTAACAACTTAATTGTTAAAAAATGCTTACCAACCTCTTGAATGACAGAGATTACATCATAATTATTGCTAGAAGTGCTGCTAGCAGAGAGCAAAATCATCCTCTGTACGAACACTGGCTAGCAGCTCAAGCATCCCTGATTGACTTGGCAAAAAAATGTCAAGAATTAGACAGCGACGGCTTAACTGTCTACGAAGCTTCAACCCCTCTCTGGAAATATGAAAATACAGATGTTAAGCGGTTAGCTGAAATTTTGCAGCGGCAAAATACAACACCAGACCCTGCAAACCTAATTAAAATTAGCTTGCAAGAAGCTCTTAGCGATGCTCTCAACGATTATTTTAAGCGGAAGGCAAGTCCTAAAGCTAAAAAAGGGGCGATAATTGTTGTAGTCATAGACGAAAAACAGGAAGATGGCAAACTTGTTGCTGAGACTATTATCAATACTGCCAATAAAGTTGCTAAAGATGAAGAAATTGGCATTAGTTTTATCCAAATTGGCGAAGATGTAGAAACCAGAGAGTTTCTCACTTACCTGGATAACAATTTACAGCAGGTGGGTGCCAAATTTGACATTGTGGATACCAAATTTTGGCAGGAAATCAAAAGAAGTTCCATAGTACAGTTTCTAATTGGTGCGATTCATGACTAACACTCTAACTCCTCAAACTATCTCTAACTCGAAACCCCGTGATGTCCAATTTTTCCAGATTGCAGCAGAGACAATTGTACTGCGATCGCGCACTTGGGACAGACTCAAATTCGAGGTTGAATATTCCCTCCAAAGAGGGACAACGGCAAATTCTTTTCTCATTGAATCTGACAAAACAGCCTTAATTGACCCTCCCGGTGAATCCTTCACCAAAAACTATCTAGAGGCATTGCAGCAGCGGTTCGATATCGCTAAGCTAGATTACATCATTCTCGGACACTTTAATGCCAACCGAGCCGTAACTATCAAAACTCTGCTAGAAATAGCTCCTCAAATTGTCTTTGTTTGCACAAATCCCGCTGCAATTTCCCTGCGAGGAGCATTTCCAGACCAAGAGTTAAATATCAATGTCGTCAGAGGTGAAGAAACCCTTGATTTAGGGAGAGAACATCAATTAAAATTCGTTGCCACTCCTACTCCCAGATGGCCAGACGAACTTTGCACCTACGACACGAAAACACAAGTTTTATTCACAGATAAACTTTTTGGTGCTCATGTTTGCGGCGATCAAGTATTTGATGAAGGGTGGAGCGTTTACAGCGAAGACCGCCGCTATTATTACGATTCTTTGCACGCATCTCAGGCAAAACAAGTGCTAGCAGCACTGGATAAATTGGCGGATTTACCTGTTAAATTTTACGCTCCCGGTCATGGGCCATTGGTACGTTACGGCCTCACAGAATTAACCCATTTGTATCGGGAATGGAGCCAACAGCAAAAGACAAAAGACTTGACAGTAGTGCTGATTTATGCGTCTGCTTACGGAAATACAGGGGCATTAGCACAAGCGATCGCAAAAGGTATTACTAAAGCAGGTGTAGCCGTTGATTCAATTAATTGCGAAGCAGCAGAACCAGGAGAAATTCAAGAAGCCATTGAAAAATGTGATGGATTTATCATCGGTACGCCTACTTTGGCCGGTCATCCACCTACTCAAATTGTCACCGCTTTAGGGGTAGTTTTATCCACAGCAGCTAAGAATAAATTAGCGGGTGTATTTGGTTCTTATGGCTGGAGTGGTGAAGCTGTTGATTTAGTTGAAAATAAACTCAAAGATGCCGGATATCGGTTAGGATTTGAACCAATTCGAGTTAAATTCAAACCCACAGATGTCACGATTCAACAGTGCGAAGAAACCGGAACTGACTTTGCTCAAGCGTTGATTAAATCTCAGAAACTCCGTGCACCCAGACCTGCATTAGGTAGCGGTGCAGACCGCACAGAACAAGCTGCTGGTCGAATTGTTGGCTCTCTTTGCGTAGTTTCTGCTAAGCGTGGAGAAGTCGCAAGTGCGATGTTAGCATCGTGGGTATCGCAAGCAACATTTAATCCTCCCGGTGTTACTTTGGCGGTAGCAAAAGATAGAGCAATTGAATCTTTGATGCACAATGGCGATCAGTTTGTCTTGAATATTTTAGCAGAAGGCCGACAATTACGGAAGCATTTCATGAAGAGCTTTGCTCCCGGTGAAGACCGTTTTGCCGCAGTAGAAACTCAGGAAGCTAGTAATGGTTGTCCGTTTTTGAGCGATGCTCTTGCTTATCTGGAGTGCTCAGTTGCAAATCGGATGGAATGCGGAGATCATTGGGTGATTTATGCGGTAATTGAAAATGGTCATCTGCTCAAAGCTGACGGCGTGACAGCGGTGCATCATCGTAAATCGGGCAGTCATTATTAAATAGTAGTTGATGCGTGCGATTCGTTTGGGCGGTGAGATACCGCCCAGAAATTGACTTTAGCTTAAAACTTAATTAACGCGATCTCAAAATAAACCATCTGAGTAGTCGCCTTCCTAGTTGCACTTTTCAACTAAATAAAACGACTGGGAGATAATTTAGGAATTAACAGATCGTTTTCCCCAACAGCACAATTAGCAAATCGCTTAGCTAGAGGCGGTACAAATACTAAAGGATTGCTAAATCCCGAAAATATATGTATTCCCTCAATATTAGGAATTGCGCCAATTAAAGGTAGACGATCGCAACTAAAAGCCACTAAGCAATCGTGCCAAGTTGCGGGTAAATTTTCCAAAGCAGGTAAAAACTTCCCCACACCTGCGCGAATGGCGGCCTCACTTTCAGCGCGATCGACAGTAGCATTAGGATCGCTTAACACGCGAGATAATTGCCCAATACGGATGCTACCATCTTGGAATTGAATCGCACCTGCATCTAAAACTGGTGGTGCCAAAACATTTCCAGGTTCATCCCACAAGGGATCGACTTCAACTTGACTCGCCGCCGCTTCCATGGGGAAACGTTGGAGCACTGCTTGCATGATTAGCGATCGCACTTTCACCTCTCGGCTAGCTTGAGGCGGTATCTCCAACATCTCAGCGCGTGTGAAATATAGCCGTAGAGGAATCCCCGCTGATGTTAACAACATCCTACTCAAACCCCCAGCGCAAACAGCCACATTCTGCGCGTGATAAGTCTCTGTCGCACTCTTCACTCCCAAAATGCGATCGCCTTCCCGGACAAATCCTCTCACCTCGGCAAATTCTATCGCACCACCCAAGCCTACAAAGCGATCGCTGTAACCCTGAGTTGTGGCTTCTGGCGAAATATGACCGTGCGCGACAGTAAGGGCACCAGCGATCGCCTTGGGATTTAGCAGAGGTTCCAACTCGCAAGCCGCCTCCACACTCAAAAGCCGAGGCGCGATCGCAAAATGCGCGTAGCTAGCAGCAACTTTCTCAGGGCGATCGCCAGCAGCAATTGTCAACAATAAATCTAGTTCCCGAAACTGAGTATCGGTATCTAACTCTTCAGATAAATGGCGGTGAATTTCAATTCCCTCGCGGCACAATTGACGAGTTAAATCTGTCGTACCAGACCAAAATGCAAGACCACCATAACTAAAACGGGTAGCATTTTGCACTACAGCATTTTGCTCTAATAATAATACAGTCAAACCTTTTTTGACCAATTCATAACTAAGAGCTGCACCTGTAATCCCAGCACCAATAACAATCCAGTCAAAAGTTTTCATTCGCATTTTAGAGTTAAGGAGTTCTACAATTTTAAACAAAAATATGTCCGTAGGAAGAGGTCGCCTTCGAGGTGGGCAGTTGGAACTTACCCCCCTTGAGAGATGCTTTCTTAGGGCGTTTTTACTTTCAATATAGGTAATGCTACACCAAAAGCTGACGCTTGCTGTATCAGCAGCCAAAAGTACCTCAAATCCTGTGGGTAAGGCGAAAGCAAAAAAGTAAAAAGACAAAAATTTGAGAAGGCGCAAGAGGAATTTATGACTATCGACAAGACTAACGCAATTAACGACGTTCATCGCGCCACTAATCCAGGCGATCGCATCTCTGATGAGCCCCAATCCATCGAAGAAAAAGCTAAGCAACTGGCCGTCGATGACGTTCCCGACATTACGGGAGACAATATTACAGTTCCTACTTACTTCATTGTTGAAGAACCAGATGGGGAAAAGAAAGCACTGCATCACGTTAAGGATGCTGAGGAAATTTCCGATGTAATTAGACAAGCTCGTACTGATGAAAATGGCGAGCGCGTTTGGTCATAAATTTAATTTCCCGATCGGGATGTCTTAACTCTTTCAACAATTATTTAACGGAGGAAGCATGGAAACAAATCAACCAAATAGTACACCTTTTCCAAATATTCCGCCAATTTTGGAAAGTCTTGATTCCGAGTACCGCGACACAGGCATAACCAGTTCCATTAATATCGCAGGTCATCCTATCCACCCCATAATCGTGATCTTCCCAGTTGCATTTCTAGCCGCAGCAGCGGGTAGTGATATCGGCTATTGGCTGACTAGCGATCCTTTTTGGGCGAGAGCATCAGTTTGGCTGATTGGCGCAGGTTTTGCAAGTGGTATTTTAGCAGGAATTACGGGCTTTTTGGACTTCTCAAGAATTAAAAGAGTTCGCGATCGTAGTGCTGGCTGGTTGCACATGGCTGGTAATATTACAGCCTTAGTATTGTCTCTGATTAACTGGGTAATGCGCCTCGGCGATCCAATCGCGCCCATATTTCCCATAGGCATTACAATTTCTATCATTGTCGCAACTTTGTTAGGTATTAGTGGTTGGTTTGGCGGGGAACTCACCTTTAGACACAAAGTTGGCGTGATTGGGCCTAGTAGCTCAATTCGCTAGTTACTAACACTAAAAAATCCGGGTTGATTACCCCTTTTTCTTATAGTCCGCGTAGGCGGACTTTGTTTTTGTACCCGCGATTTCTAATCGCCTCTCCCATCTAAAATTAATCAACTTGTTCTGAAATCCACTGAAGATAGGTCGGATTACCAGCCACAATAGGAAGAGCTATTATTTCCGGGACTTCATAAGAATGGAGTTGACGCACCTTTGTTGCTAATACATCAAACTTGGCTAAATCAGTTTTAATAATTAGCTGCCATTCTGACTCTGAATTAATCTCACCTTGCCAAGTATAGATCGAGTGGATTTGCGTGAAACTAACGCAAGCGGCTAGCTGACTTTCAACTAAAGCCTTAGCGATCGCTTCCGCTTCCACCCGCGAACTGGCTGTCACCAGTACCACCCCGTAATTAATGCTGGTCATTTGTCAATTATAACTTAGCTACTTAACCAATTGTAGCCAATTGTAGAATTAAATTTTCCAAAAATAACTTAAGTCTTGCTAAAGATTTTCCCCAGAGCTGCACCTACTACTCTAAAATAATTGAGTTGGGAAATAGTAGGCAGTTGACGATGCTCGCAGCGGTACTTTACGGTCAAGAAGATTTACGGCTAGAAACGGTTGCTGACCCCTCCCCAGCGGCGGGTGAAGTCGTAATCCGAGTAGCGACGGCGACAACTTGCGGCACAGATTTGAAGGTTTGGCGGCGGGGTGGACACGCGAAAATGCTACGGCCTCCGACGCTATTTGGCCACGAAGCAGCGGGGCAAATTGTGGCAATTGGAGAAGGTGTAAAAGGTTGGGAGGTAGGCGATCGCGTGGTTGCTAATAATTCTGCTCCCTGCATGAAATGTTTCTTTTGTCAACATCAAGAATATTCTCTCTGTCCAAATTTGACATGGAACAATGGCACTTTTGCAGAGTATTTAAAGATTCCCGCCCCAATTGTCGAGCATAATTTGCTACCAATTCCTGATGATTTACCGGATGCTTTAGCTTCAATGACTGAACCTTTAGCCTGCGTATTACACGGGATTGCTAGGTCAAATGTGAAACAAGGCGATCGCATTTTAGTAATAGGAGATGGAGCAATTGGGCTGATGTTTGTGGCGGTACTCGCTCAGTTGAAGGAAGAGGGAAGAGGGAAGGAAGAAAACGGAAATTTTGTATTTCCTAGTGGGGAAGTTTTCTTATTTGGTGGTAACGATAATCGACTGGAAATTGGCAAAAAATTAGGTGCAGCAAATGTGTTTAATTACCACCAGATAACGGATATAACTACGACGGTAAAAGAATTAACTGATGGTTGGGGTGCAGATACAGTAATTGAATGTACGGGTGTCCCGTCTGTTTGGGAAACTGCGATCGCTTGTGCTCGTCCGGGTGCAACTGTAAATTTATTTGGTGGTTGTCCTAAAGATACAGCGATCGCATTAAGTACAGAGCAATTACACTATAGTGAGTTGACACTAAAAGGAGTTTTTCACAATACGCCAAAATACGTTCAAGAGGCATTATCTCTATTAGCAACGCGGAGGATTCCTTTTGAATTGCTAGTTAGCGATCGCCGGCCTTTAAAAGACTTAGAACAAGTATTTCAAGATATGCGCGATCGCCAAGTAATCAAAGTAGCAATTGAACCTAATTGTTAACTGTTAACAGTTAATAATTAATACAGGACTTACGCACCCAGCTAAAGAAACCGGGTTTTTTACGAAAATACTTCGTTATGACCCACAGATTCTCTCAAAAACCCGGTTTCTGGGACTCCATAGTAAGTCCTATAACTGTTAACAGTTAACAGTTAACAATTAACAGTTGCTACTGCCAGACTCCCGAAAAGATATTTTTAACTGCGATCGCAATCCGCTTCACATCTTCCTTTAAAACTGGGGGCCAAGCGATACCGCTGCGGCTTCCGGCTTCAAATTGCCGCACGCTTTCAACTGCAAATAAATGCAGTGCATAAACTAACTGCCGATCCAACATTGGGGATTCTTGCAAAGTATCAAAAACAATTTTTAGAGCCAACAATATATTAGTCACTTGTCCGGGAATTGGTGCATTCCCTTGTTTAAGACGGCTCAAAAAAGCATCAGGATTTCGTTGAGTTTCAAGAGCAGTACCCTGATCGATCAGAAAATTGCGAGCTGTTTTATAATCCATTAGAAGTGCGATCGCTATTCTGCGAATATATTATTCTATTTCTAGTAACACTTTCAACACCCCAGGGCTTTGTGCTTTTTCAAAGGCGACAAGTCCTTCATCTAAGGGATAGCGACTGTGAATGAGATGTTTGACATCAACTTGATTTTGGGCTAACAACTGTAAGGCGGGTTTAAACGGGCCGCAGCGAGAACCGATTAGGGTAATTTCATCGACAACTAAGGCCGAAGCGTCGAAGGTGAGGGCTCCGGCGTAGGTACTTTTGAGGACGAGGGTTCCTCTGGGACGCAAGGCGCGACGTGCGATCGCAAACCCTTCTGGATTCCCAGTACACTCGATGGAGATGTCAAAATATCGGTCTTTCACGGCATCGGCAAAACCAGTTTTGATACCGCGCTCTTCCAAGTTCCCTAATTTTTTGCGGTGTCGTCCAATTGCCAACAGTTCGCAACCCGTGAGGGCAATGGTTTGGGCGACGAGTTGACCGAGTTTGCCATCTCCGACGACTAAAACTTTATCCTCTGGACTGATGGGTACTTGTTGCTGAATTTCTAAAGCGGCGGCGACTGGTTCTGTGAAGGTTGCCGCATCGGTGGATACGCTATCGGGTACGGGGTGAAGGTTTGCGACTGGTAGAGTCAGGTATTCGGCAAATGCCCCGTTACGGTTGACGATGCCCAAAACGGTGCGATTTTCGCAGTGGGTTGGTTGTTCGCTGAGGCAAAAACGGCACTTACCGCAGGCGGCGTTAATTTCGCCAACGACTCGTTTATTTACTAAGTCTGCGGGCCCTTGTTCGACAATGCCGACAAATTCGTGACCAAGGATGCCTCGATAGGGGTAGTAGCCTCTCAGTAATTCTAAGTCTGTATTGCAGATCCCCGCCCGCAAAACTCGTACTAAGGCTTCTCCGGGTGGCGGTTCTGGGATGGGGAGGTTGGTGCAAAGTTGCAGTTGCTTGTTTTCTAGCCACAGTCCTTTCATCTCTTTTCCCGCTTTGGCTTTTTTCTATAGTTTATGGCATTTCCCCCTCTTCCTTCTTCCCTCTTCCCTCTTCCTTCTTCCTTCTTCCTTCACTATGCTTAAACAAACAACAACACCCAAGCGTTACTTACTGAGTAATTTCCTCTAATTTGTATTTCGACGTGGAGTTAAACTAAATTCTAAGATTCAGTTTCATTGCTCCCTCATCAACATTTGAGGAAATATCAGACTTCGCGGTGGGTGTCGTTGTCGTTGGATGAGACAGATGTGAAATTAAACAGCGCTTTTTACTCCTTATCTTCAAAAGTGAAACTTCAAGGTGTGAACTTCAAATTCATGAACTTTATAGTTATGAACTTCGCTGTGGTATCTGTCAGAAAGAAGCTTTGTTTTTGCTTCTTGTTATTAATGTAGCACCTTCTCTGAGAGATGCAAGTACCTGCAATGAAAGTTTACTTTTGGATAGATAACTACCGATCGAGTGTAAAGTTATATAAAGTAGGGAGGTTTGAAGAGATCGGTAGTTTGTGGCTGCGATCGCAAGGCAAAATACGATTATGAACAAACTCAAACTAACCAAACTCTACGCTTTGTCTCTAGGCTTGTTCCTATTCTGTAGCAGTCAAGCTTTAGCGGAAGCGACAGGGAACTTACAACCGCAGCAGACATATACTAGCCAGGAGATTCTACAACAGTTGGCGGCGGCAAATGTCGTGTATCTGGGGGAAACTCACGACAGCCTCGAAGATCATCAAGCTCAACTGAAGATTATCAGAGAATTGTATCGGCAAAATCGCAAAGTTGCGATCGCACTGGAAATGTTTCAGCGTCCCTTTCAAAGTGCGATCGACCAATATTTAGCTGGTAAAATTACAGAAGCCGAATTAATCGAGCAAACCCAGTATAATCAAAGATGGGGATTTCCTTGGGAATATTACGCACCGATTTTGCGGTTTGCCAAGGAAAATCAACTGCCAGTATTAGCCTTGAATACACCCACAGAAGTAACGCGAAAAGTTGCCCGCGAAGGCTTAGAAAGTCTGACAGCAGAAGAAAAACAGCACATTCCCGCCCCCTCAGAAATTCGTACCGATAATGCTGAATATCGGCAAATATTGCTAGAGATTTATCAGCAACACGCCTCTGAGGGACATGGTTCTAGTGCTGGCTTCGATCGTTTTTTTCTAGCCCAAACCCTTTGGGATGAAACAATGGCAGAAACAATCGCTCAATTTATCACAGTTAAGCCTAATTATCAAGTAGTAGTGCTAGCAGGGAAAGGTCATATCGCCTATGGCTACGGCATTCCCAGCCGCGTCGCCAGACGTTTAAGTAGTAGAAAGTTACTACAACGATCGGTGCTGTTTTTTTCAGCCTCAGATAGCCTTTTGTCAACAGATCGGTCTATTGCTGACTTCATCTGGCAGCACGCGGAATAGTACAATCTAACTGGAACCAAATACTAGGAACAACCAATGATAAACGCACCAAAAATCCTTGCCTTTGCCGGCAGTACCCGCGAAGCATCCTACAACAAACTGCTGGTCAAAATTGCGGCTTCTGGGGCTAGGGCTGCCAGTGCTGAAGTGACTTATGTCGATTTCCGGGATTTGCCGATGCCGCTATTTGATGAAGATTTGGAGGCCAGAGAGGGAATGCCAGAAAATGCCCGGAAATTTAAGGAATTGATGATAGCACATCAGGGTTTTTTGATAGCTTCTCCTGAGTATAACAGTTCAGTTACTCCTGTTTTGAAAAATGCAATCGATTGGGCCTCTCGTCCGCAACCTGGCGAACCGGGGTTAGTGGCTTTTACTGACAAAGTAGCAGTAATTATGAGTGCTTCACCTGGGGCATTGGGCGGTTTGCGGGGGTTAGTTCATTTACGCTCGATTTTGGGCAATATTAATGTGTTTGTGCTGCCAGATCAGAAGGCAATTCCTAAAGCCTATGAGGCTTTTAATACTGACGGTACGATGAGAGATCCGAAACAGCAGGAGTCGATTGAGAATCTTGGCGCTAAGTTGTCTAATGTGTTGGCAAAACTAATCGCTTGAGGCGATATAAGTAGGCCATAGAATCATTTTAGAATTACTAATAATGATTCTATGGCAACTATTTGAATAAAAAATAGAGAATGTGGGATATAAATCAATACGGTTCAGTTAAGGCTTAAATAGTGGTAAATTAGGTATGGTGTCCAAAAATGGAGAGCAAGTAAGGTGCATCTCAAAGAATTTTCATTAGTATCTCCCAAAATCCCAAGTACGGAGATATTCAAGGCCATAGAGA
>NZ_JAQMUA010000163.1:0-9618 GCF_028330895.1 Kamptonema animale CS-326
CCCCATCCTCCCCATCCTCCCCATCTCCCCCTTACTCATTACTAGGATTCAATTCCCCCTAAGCCAGATTCGAGAGCTTCTATTAAAGTCGCTTTATCCCAAGGCTTAGGTAAATACCGATGTAAATTAGCATATTTTCTAGCTCTTTCTATTGCTTCTTCATCGGCTTGACCAGTCAAAAGTACCGTCACAATATTGGGGAATTGCTGATGGACTTTAATTAGAAATTCATCCCCTTTCATATTCGGCATTAGCCAATCAGACACAATAATCAGAATATCAACTCCATCTTGATTTAATTCCTCTATGACTTCCAGCGCTTCATCAGCACTTTCTGCAAACTCATAACTATAGAGATTGCCAAAATGATGAGTGAGTTGATCTCTCAAACAGCTCAAAATCATTCTTTCATCATCTACACATAAAATAGCTTTCTTTGGCATAAATCCCCCACCTGATTCAAGTTTATCTAATTGGTAAATACACTCTAAACACAGTCCGACCTGGTTGGCTATCTACCTCAATATTACCCTGATGTTTGTCAATAATTCTCTTGACAATATCCAAACCCAATCCACTACCTTCGCCAGCAGCTTTAGTCGTAAAAAAGGGTTCAAATATTCGCGGTTGGATTTCTGGCGGGATACCAGAACCGGAATCAGTGAATTGTACTACTATATTATGATTTTGCTCCATAACGGATATCTCTAACGTTCCCTTATTATTCATTGCGTGAATAGCATTATGAATGAGATTTGTCCAAACTTGGTTCAACTCTTCAGGATAACAAATAATCGGTGGGACTTCCTCATAGTTTTTGATCACTTCAATCCTCTGCTTGAGGTGATTTTGATAAATAGTTAAAACCACCTCTATGCCATCTTTCACAGTAGCAGTGGTCATTTCATCAGATTTATTATGACGGGCGTAACTTTTGAGTGAAAAGACTATTTTAGAGGCTCTTTCTACAGCGAGCACAATATTCCGGCTGTTGTTATGTTGTAGATATAAGTTATAGACTGCATCTAAAATAAAAGTGTTATCTTTTTGTTGAAATAATGTTATAAAAGGAGTTATCTCTTTGGAAAAACCTAGCTTAACTAAAGTATCTGCAATAGTTTCTGACTCATTAATATTTTGATTCTCTAATTCTTTCTTGAGAGTACGTTTTAACTGCCTTTCTTCTCTAAATGAAAGCATTTCCTCGTTTTGTCTGGCGGCTTCTAATAAAGCAAAAAAATCGGCTTGTCTTTCAGGAGATAGTTTTTGAATGATTTGCGGGAGTTGTTTAAGTGAATTATTGAGAGCATTAGTGATATTCCCAATAGAGGCGCGGATCGCTCCCAAAGGCGTATTGATTTCGTGGGCTACGCCCGCAATTAGTTGTCCGAGAGCCGCCATTTTTTCGGCTTGAATTAGTTCTTGTTGAGCGGCTTTGAGTTGTTGGAGAGTAGCGATCAATTCTTCATTTTTTTGGCGTAGAGCTTCTACAGCTCGTTTGCGATCGCTGATATTCCGAATCATAAATAGTGCTTCATTAGGCCCACTCACTA
Organism: Kamptonema animale CS-326; assembly: GCF_028330895.1. Taxonomy (NCBI): domain Bacteria; kingdom Bacillati; phylum Cyanobacteriota; class Cyanophyceae; order Oscillatoriales; family Microcoleaceae; genus Kamptonema; species Kamptonema animale. Next base: position 1,554 of record NZ_JAQMUA010000163.1, read on the forward strand.
CCACCCGTACTTCTTCATATTGTAGCGTACCATCAATCATAATTTGCTGTTCGTAAATTTGACCTTTTCCTGTAGCTAAAGCTTGCTTCAAGTTTTCTAGATGGCGCTGAGAAACTTCTGGCGGCAAAAAATCCGATAAATGCTTGCCAATTGGGTTATAATCTGAGGGCAATAAACTAACGAGTTCCTTAGTAGCGATAAAACCCAAATAAATGCCATCTGAGTTAACTCTAAACATCAAATCGGGTATGGCAGAAAGAATAGCACGATTTTCCGCTTCACTTTTGTAGAGGGCTGCTTCTGTGCGCCGACGCTCTGCGATTTCCTGCTGTAATTCTTGGGTGCGCTCTTCTACTTTTCTCTCCAAAGTTTGATTGTATTCTGCTAATAGATTTTCAGCTTGTTTGCGTTCTGTAATGTCTTGAAATGCAGCGATGCCATAGACAATTTTACCAGTTTCATCAAAGATTGGGGTAGTAGAAACTTCCAAAGGAACGACTTTATCAGAATGATGAATTTCGAGATCGTCAACTTTAACGCTTTCACCTCTGAGCGCTCGCACAATTGGCAACTTCTCTGTAAGATATAATTCATCACTTCCCGCTTGATACACTTGATAAACCTCTACCAATTCTTCACTTTTCGCTCTTGGCGAAGCCGCTATTCCAAGTAAATATTCTGCTTTCTGATTAGCATAATAAATCTCTCCAGTTGCATCGTGAACAGATACGCCTACGGGCATCGCTTCTAGGAATTGAGCCATGCGCCTTTCACTTTCGCGAACCTCTGTGTAAAGTTTAGCATTGGCGATCGCGATCGCAGCTTGCCCAGACAACATTTGTAATATTTCTAACCTGTCTGGAGTAAAAGCATCAGTAGTTAGATTGTTTTCCAGATATAAAATCCCACTAAGTTGACCTCGATTTAGCAACGGCGTACATAATAGAGACTTGCTTTGATGTTCTTTGATAAATGGATCGTTGGTAAATTTACCCCGCTCTGCCGCATTATTTTGAACTACTGTTTCTCTCGTCCTAGCGACATAATTGATAATGGATACAGGCACGCTATTTTCAATAGAAATTGATTGCAAAACGGCAATCTGCTCTACATCTATCTTCCCAGACGCTTCAATCCGCATTTGACCGTCATTTTCTAAAATTAAATAGCCAATTTGAGCGCCTGCAATCTGAATCATAATCTTCATCAAAGCAGCTAGTAACTTATCAAGCTCAATTTCACCCGCAATAGCTTGGGAAGCTTTCATGACTGCGGCTAAATCTAAAACTTCACCTGACGATCGAGGGCCTGTTGTTCTATTCAGAGGGACGGGGATTTTATCCACAATCCTATTAACGGCTGCCGATTTAGTTAGTAAATGAGAAAAATTTACGGGTAAATCTTTAATTAAACTATAGGCTGCTTGTTGTACCCAATCATGACCGAATTTATAATCTTGAATTAACAGTTGTTCATCTAACTCTGAGTTAGGTATAATTAACTCGGACTCAACTGCTAGCATTAAACATTTAAAAATTTCTGGCGGTGATTTTTCACAAATAATAGATAGGGTGTTTAAGTCAAACTCTCTACCCACATAAGCTGCCACCCCTAAAATCTGCTGGGTTGATGCTGGCAATTTCTTTAACTTACTAACTATTAACTCCACCAGATTGTCAGTAATATCCATTGCCTTAATTTGACTAATATTCCATTCCCAAGTCAAGTATTCTAAATTAAAATTTATCAATTTTTCTGTATCGAGCATTTTCAGGAATTCCTTAACAAAGAAAGGATTGCCACCAGTTTTAGACAATACTAATTCTGCCAAAGGTTTTACTTTCCCTCTTTCACTCTGCAAAGTGTCAGCAATCAAATCAGTAATATGCTCTAGTGCTAAGGGTGCTAAAGCAATCTCATTGACAGTTATCTCTTGCTTATGTAGTGTCTCAATCGTCATCATTAAAGGATGATTGGGATTGACTTCCTGAACCCGATATGCTCCAATTAAAAATAAGTATTGGGTATCAGCATCCATCATTATGCGTTCAATTAAATTTAAAGTGGCTACATCCACCCACTGCAAATCATCTAGAAATATCACTAAGGGATGCTCTTTTGAACCAAATAACCGAATAAATTTTTGAAATATTATACTGAAGCGATTTTGCGATTCTTTTGTGCCTAATTCTGGCACTGGTGGCTGCTTACCGACAATTAGCTCTAGTTGGGGTATGGCATCAATTATGACTTGACCATTGCCATTAAATGCGGCTAAAAATTTTTCTTGCCAAATTTCAAGCTGTGTTTTACTCTCCATTAATAATTGCCCCACCAATGATTGAAAAGCATCGAGCAAAGCACTATAGGGAATATTACGCTGAAATTGGTCGAAATTTCCCCTAATGAAATAACCACGCTTTTCTGTAATAGGTTTATAAATCTCGGCAGCTAGGGCGGATTTTCCGATTCCGGCAGCACCTACTAATAGCATTATTTCAGGAAGATGTAAATCAAAATTTGAACCCGGAAAAGATGATGTTTGTTGTCTTTCGCCTTCTGCTACTCGTTCAAAAGCTGCAAGTAAGCTGTGAATTTCTGCCTCTCTGCCATATAGTTTTTGAGGGATTTGAAACTTGGCTGAAATATCATTTTCACCAGGGATTAAGTTTTCAATTTCCCCATTCGCTTCTAACTGCATCAAGCTACATACTAAATCTATTTGGATACCCCAGGTACTTTGGTATCGCTCTTCAGCAGTTTTTGCCATCAATTTCATTAAAATTTCGGAAATATTTGGAGGTATTGCTGGATTAATTTCATGAGCAGCAATAGGCTGTTTGGCAATGTGACAGTGTACTAATTCCAGAGCATCAGTTGTGGTAAAAGGGAGTTGTCCTGTTAATAATTCGTAAAGGGTAACGCCAAGGGAGTAAAAGTCTGTGCGATAATCGAGGGAGCGATTCATTCGCCCTGTTTGTTCCGGCGACATATAGGCTAAAGTGCCTTCTAAAACATTAGGATTTTTTAGGAAAGGATTAAATTTGCTGAAAATTGTGGCAATGCCAAAATCAATGATTTTTATTTGCTCGGTTTGGGGATTAAAGATAATATTTGAGGGGTTGATATCGCGATGAATAACGTTAGCTGAATGAATTTCAGATAAAATCTCGGTGATTTGGATGGCGATTTGAAGGATTTTCTGTAACGACAATAACGTTCTATTGCTATCCGTTTGCCTTGTTAATTCCGCTAAAGATGAACCCCCAAAATCTTCAAGGATTAAGACTAGATTCTGGTCAGAAGATTCTAAACTATAAACTTTAACTACGCCTTCAACATTCAATTTTTGGGCAATTTCATACTCTTGCTTATATCGAATTACCTCCCCTGGTGCCGCGTAGTGCTGTTTAAGAACTTTGAGGATAACGGCTCGATCATCCTGTTCTCGGATACCTCGGTAAACCAGAGAATTGGTACTTTCATAAATTTGGTTAAAAATCTGGTAGCCAGAAATATCCATAACGTTTAAATATTGAAACTGTTAACTGTTAAACTTTAACTGTTAACCGCTAACAGCTAACAGTTAACAAAACTTGGGAGATCGCTTTTGCTTCTTGAGTTAGAGCTTTAAGTCTCACATTACATTAATGTAATAATGGAAGAGAGCAATTGCGATAATTATAGATCATAATAGAGGTGGAAGCATCTCAAGGCTAGAGAGCAATAATCCTCGCCAGGCCTACCGCTATGAAAAGAATCAATCGGCTGCTTGCATTTATACCTATCCCAGCTACTTTGGGCTTGGCCGCATCTACTTTTGCCCAGATCCCAACTATTATCCCGGCTCCCGATGGTACGGGTACTGCTGTTACTCAACAGCAAAATCGCTTCGACATTACAGGTGGCAAAAGTTCTGGAGATGGAGCCAATCTATTTCACAGTTTTCAACAATTTGGACTGAGTGAAGGTCAGATTGCTAATTTTATCTCTAATCCCGCTATTAGAAATATTTTAGGGCGAGTAGTGGGCGGCGATGCTTCAATTATTAACGGTCTAATTCAAGTTACTGGGGGCAATTCTAATCTATTTTTAATCAATCCTGCGGGGATTATTTTCGGCTCTTCGGCTCAATTAAACGTGCCAGCTTCTTTTACTGCTACTACTGCTACAGGTATTGGCTTCGGCTCGAATTGGTTAAATGCTGTGGGTAGTAATAACTGGACAAGTTTAGTGGGAAATCCTACGGCTTTTACTTTTTCATCCTCACCGGGGTCAATTGTTAATGCGGGGAATTTAGCGGTATCTGCGGGAGAAAATATTAGTTTAATTGGCGGTACTGTCATCAATACAGGTACGATCGCGACCCCTGGAGGAAATATTACCATTGCCGCAGTCCCCGGTCAAAGCTTAGTCCGAATTAGCCAACCAGGGCACTTGCTGAATTTGGAAATTGCAGTTGACCCGTCAGGAATAGAAAATGGGGTGCAACCTGCGAATATTCCCCAATTATTAACGGGTTCTAAATTAGGTAATGCTACGGGATTAACGGTACTTGCTGATGGTAGCGTCCAACTTAGCGGTACTGGTATCGCCGTGCCAACAGCACCGGGAGATGCCATCGCTGCCGGCGCTCTCAATGCCTCTGGCAATATGGGGGGGCAAATTAACATTTTTGGCAACCAAGTCGGGTTAATCGGCGCAAAAGTCAACGCTAGTGGGAGTTTTGGGGGTGGTACGGTATTAATTGGCGGAGACTATCGCGGTTTGGGAATATTGCCCCGTGCCGATCGCACATTTGTCAGCCAAGATTCTACCATTAATGTTGATGCTATTAATAGCGGTAGTGGCGGCCGCGCGATCGTTTGGGCCGATGACATAACTCGCTTTTATGGAAATATTACCGCTCGCGGGGTAGACAATGGCGGTTTTGTGGAAGTTTCAGGTAAGCAATTTTTAGATTATCAAGGATTGGCGGATTTGCGATCGCTATCTGGTCAAGTAGGAACTCTGCTGTTAGATCCCACTGATATTACCATCAGCAACACACCAGATACACCAACAATGGCTTTCGCCAACGGCACTTTTTCTGATTCTACGACTCCCACTTCCAACCTGAGCACAACAACGCTGCAAAATCAACTAGGTTTAGGCAATGTAGTCGTGAATACGGCATCGGGTTTGAGTGCTCTCGGTAATATTACCGTTAGCAGTCCGATTTCTTGGAGTAATAGCAGTTCTTTAACGCTAATTGCTAATAACGATATTACTACCAATCAGCCGATTGTTAATGCCGGCAATGGCGCGATCGCACTCCAAGCCAATAATACCATTGCCGTTAATGCCAATATTACCACCCAAGGCGGCAGCATTACTCTCAATGCCGATCGAGATGGTGGGGGTGTAGGCGCGATCGCGATCGCTAATGCTACTATTAGCAGCAGCGGCGGTAGCATCATCTTGGGTGGTGGTAATACTCCCTCAACTTCCCCCGCAGTTGGCACAGCCGCAAACCCTGATGGCATTAATATTAACAACAGCAGCCTCAATGCTGGTAGCGGTAACATCTCTATAGTTGGAACCGGAGTTGCAGGCGTGTCTGGCGCTTCTGGGATTGTAATTGAAAACAACGCGATCGTGCAAACTAGCAGCACGGGAACAATTACATTACAAGGTATTGGTGGCAATGGAACTGTTAGCAATAATGGTATCGAAATTAACGGCGCAAATACTACAATTAGTTCAGTTAATGGTAATATCCAGCTAACTGGTACTGGCAGTGGAACTGGCGACGATAACAGCGGAATTTTCATCGCTAATAGCACAGTACAATCCTCTGGCGGCAATCTTACTTTAACTGGTAATGGTTCCGCTAGCGGGATCGGAATTAGCAATATAGGTATTGAGTTAGATCGAAGTACATTAGCAACTGTCGGGACTGGAAACTTAACTCTAACAGGTATCGGCGGTAATGGTACTGAAGGGATTCTAGTCAATAGCAGTGCCATTAACCTCATAGGAGGTAGCGGCGCTATTACCCTAACAACAGATGAAATTAACATACTTGGTAATACCACAATTGCTGGCAACGGAACGCTACAATTACAACCATTAACGCCAAGTTTAGGAATTACAATTGGGGGAGAAGTCAGCGACAGTTCGTTAAATCTCGGTACGACAGAACTAGCAACAATTCAGCCCGGATTTTCTCAAATTACTATTGGGAGAAGTGATACCAGTGGCGCAATTGCGATTGCTGGAGACGCAACTTTTCAAAATCCTACTACTATCCAAGCACCCGGAACAGGTGGTTCAATTATTAACACGGCTGGCAATATTACCGGCAGCAACAATGCTACCATTACCATCAATGCTAATCAAAATATTGGCATTGGTAGCATTAGTAATTCTGGCAGAGGAATTACGATCTCCAGTGCTAGCGGCAATATCATTACTACGGGTACTTTAGATACATCTAGTACCACTGGTAGCGGCGGCGCGATTTCTCTAACTGCAACTAACGGGATTAGTACGGGCGAAATTAATTCTAGCACCTCTTTCGCCACCGCAGCTAATGGTGGTACAGTTACGCTTAATGCAGGTAGTAGCAATATCACCCTTAACGGCAATATCAGCACTTCTGCTGTCGCTGGTAGCGGCGGAAATCTCACTTTTGCTAGCAATGTCATCTTACCAGCACCCGCGATCGCACTCACAACATCAGGAGCGACTGGCAATGGTACTATTGCCTTTAACAGTAGCCTCAATGGTGCAACAGCTAATACTAATAGCTTGACATTAAATGCAGGCGCAGGCAATATCACTTTTAGCGGTGCGATTGGTAGTAGCACACCTTTGGGAGATTTGACAGCTAATAGTGCTGGGAATACAGCTTTTAACAATACTATCAATGTCTCAAACTTAACAACAGATGCAGCCGGAACAACTCAAATTAAGGGTAATATAACGGCAACAGGTGCATCTGGAATTAGCCTGGGTGAAGCTGCAACAATTACTGGTGATGTCGCCCTCACCGCTAATAAAATTAGCTTCACAAACACTGTTTCGGGAACTGGCAACTTAACTTTACAGCCATTTACACCAACCCTAGAAATCGCTATTGGCGGGACAGCAGCTAGCAGCGGTTTAGACTTAACAGCAGCCCAATTAGCATTATTGCAAAATGGCTTTAGCTCAATTACAATCGGACGGAGTGATAGTAGCGGCAGTATTAGTCTAGCTGGTAATATTAGTTTCAGCAACCCCGTAACTATTCGCACTCCTGCGGGTACTGGTTCTATTAGCGGAAACGGAACAATCACAGGATCGGGAAATGCGACAATTACCCTAATAGCCAACCAAGATATTACTAGCGGTAATCTTACAACATCAGGTAGACCTATTACAATAACCAGCACTACTGGCAATATTAATGCTAGTGCCGCTACCTTAAATACTAGCTCAACAACTGGCAATGGCGGCCCATTAATACTAAACAGCAATAACAATATTAGTACAGGCAACATTAATACGAGTGGAAGCTCTGGTGGCAATGTTACTGTTAATGCTAAAGGCAGCATAGAAATTGTTACTATTAACGCTCAAGGCTCGGCTTCTGGTAGCGGCGGGATTGTTGATATTACTGCCAGTAATCTTGTGCGAGTTACAAATACTTTTACTGATATTAATGGTATAATTGCTAGTATTTCCACAGCAGGCGGTAGCGGTGGTGGAGCAATTACAATTAGACATGGCGGTAGCACAGTAACTCCCTTCATTGTCGGAGATGCTACCACAAATGGAACAAAGGGAGCGATCGCTAGTGGAGCAAATAATGCGATCGCACCAACATTGACAGTGCCAGTTCCCCCTGAAACCTACACTCAGGGCAATATTAATATCATTACCACAGCTTCGGCAGCAGCCCCAACACCCGCACCAACCCCCACATCTACGCCTACCCCAGCACCAACAGAGAGCCCGCAACCCACTCAGAGTCCAACACCAGCACCTACGGAGAGCCCGCAACCCACCCAAAGTCCACAGCCAACAGAGAGCCCGCAAC
>NZ_JAQMUA010000164.1:0-28207 GCF_028330895.1 Kamptonema animale CS-326
CCTCCTTGTCTTTTTAAAGATGAAAAAACCTTCTAGACCAAACCTACAACGCAAACAGTCTGATAATAAGCCCTTAAAACTAAAGGGTCGCTATCTGGACGATAAACCGGCTTCTCGCGTCGAGCTAAAATCTCGTTCAGGGAATAGTAGCGTAACAGGGCCGATTAAGCGATCGCCCCATGCTGCTCAATCTCATGAACTCCCCATGCCAGTTGTTTCTAAAAGGGGCATAGTCAGAGCTGGGAATAGACCAGAGATAGTAGAAAAAAGCCATATTAAAGATAGCGGCCCCCTTGACGAAACAGCCGCTAATCTCTCAGACGAAGAGACAGAGCTAATTTACGGTCGCCATAGCGTCCAGGCCGCTCTGGAAAAAGAGCGAACTCTTAATCGGATCTGGATTACCCCCCAACTCCGATACGATCCCCGGTTTCATAGCTTGGTCAATCAAGCTAAAGCCAATGGCAGCATTGTTGATGAAGTTGACTTCCGCCGACTGGATCAAATTACCGATCGCGCCATTCATCAAGGTATAGCCGCTCAAGTCTCTGCCTACGACTACAAAGAACTTAGCGAGTTGATCGCTCACGCTAAATCTGCTTCCGAGCAGCCAGTGCTGGTAGTTGCTGAGGGTCTAAACGATCCCCACAATTTAGGAGCAATTATTCGGACAGCAGAAGCTCTGGGATCGCAGGGAATGGTGATCCCGCAGCGGCGAGCTGTGGGGATCACTGCGACCGTGAGAAAAGTAGCCGCAGGAGCTTTAGAGAATTTCCCCGTAGCCAGAGTTGTCAACCTCAGCCGCGCCTTAGAAGAATTGAAAGCGGCTGGTTTTTGGATCTATGGCACTGCCGCAAAGGAGGGCAAAGCCATACACACAGTGCAGTTTACTGGAAAGTTAGCTCGACCAGTAGTTCTAGTTGTAGGCAGCGAAGGTGACGGTTTGAGTCTTTTGATACAGCGCTGCTGCGATGAATTGGTTTCAATTCCATTAAGGGGTAACACTCCGAGCCTTAATGTCTCAGTAGCTACTGGCATGGCTCTTTATGAGATTTATCGTCAACGTGGTCAATTAGGTTTCACCTTAATAAATAATCAGGGTGATTGAAAAAAGAAAGGCAACAAAGTATAACAAAGTGTAAAGAACGAAGGCTCTCTGAGTTCCCGTAGCACCCCGGAAAAAATCAGCAAATTGATACAAGAATCATGAAAGAACTCTTAATTAGCTTGCTCAACTTCTTTGGACTGGCATTGTGGGTGGAAGTCGTGACTGCGACTCCCCGCTGCACCTACTACTTTGGCCCTTTCCTGACGACTGCGGAGGCTAAGGCCGCCAAAGTTGGTTACATTGAGGATTTGGAAAATGAAGGGGCTCTAGGTATCAGTGTGTCGCTTAAACGCTGCAAGCCAGTCGATTTAACGATCGCAGATGACTTGGGAAAGATTGGTGAGCCAGGGGGCTGGCCAGTATTTAGCGGTCAGTCATAAAATTAGAACTCCTGCGATCGCGTACTTCCCCCAGAGTGGCTGTCAATCCAACGGTCAATGTCAGCAAGTAATTGATCTGGTATCTCCCAAGGAAAAAGATGGGCTGTATTCGGATAACACTGCCACTGAGCATCTTTGAGGTGACGGGCTGTTTCTAAGCTTGACTCAGAGGTGATGTGGCGATCGGCTTCACCTGCCAGAATTAAACAGGGACATTCGATCTGGGATAATTCCGCCAGTCGGTTGTATCCGGTTCTAAGGGCTTTATTTAGTGCTCCAGTGGCGGCGCTAGAGGTCTGTAAGTAGGCGGGAGTAGCATCGGACGCTAAGTATCGGTAGGCTGTGGCTGTGTGTTGCTGGATTAGATACCTGAAGAGCGAGCGTTTGCCAAAGGTGTTGATATTCCACTCCCAACTGGGGATCAACCAGTTGATGATTCCGGCGATACCAGTGTAAAGATAATCATCCCAGGCGATCGCAGGATGATTTCCTCTCGGTCTAGCAGCGGTAGCTACTAAAATGAGACCCGTAACTCGCTGTGGGTAGCGGATAGCCAATTCGAGGGCTAAAATTCCTCCGAGTGACCATCCGAGTACCAAGCACTGCTGAATGCCAAATCTATCTAGGAGTGCTTCGAGGTCGGCGAGGTGGTCTTCCATGTCAAAATTTTCAGTAGTACGGCTGCTACCGTAGCCGCGCAAGTCGGGAGAAAATGTCTGGAAACGCTGAGATAGGCGATCGGTAAAAACGGACATACATTGACCGGAACCGGGATGGCCATGCAGACAAAGTATAGGAAAGCCTTTGCCTTTGACATTAACGTTAAGTTGTAATACCATAACTTATCTATTTTTTAGGTGTAATTTGTATATTTATATTCATAGTAATTACCTGTAAAATCGAGCAGATTTAATACGAGTTCGATACTCCATAAGTGTTCAAAAGTTGTATTATAAACATCCTGCACATCTCGTTTTTGCCAGGTACATTCCCAAACACCTGTAGTATTATTAAAACTGAAACCAGAGAAATCCCTTACCTCTCTACCAGTATCACTTTCATAGTCTAGTTTTCGACAACCATAGTATAATTTATCTCGATCGATCTGCCAATCACTAAAATAACTTACCCATGTTGAACAAGATATTTCCGGCTGCATTGGCTGCATATTTCTACTTGTAGAACCTGTAGGCAAAGAATTGGTGATTACAGTTTCTTCGTAGGAATAGGAAAGTTGAATCCGCCGATCTCCGTAGCAGAAATATCCTAGTGTTGTACTAGGATTATAATTTAGCAAAAGAGGTTTTCGATCGCTTTCATTAGGTTGTAAAGGAAGTTCAGCAATCAAGTATGAGGTAATTTCCATAATATTAGTTCTATAGCAACCGCCATGATAACTATTGATAATTTTATACTTGGGAGGACTTACATAACGCCGCTTTAATTTTTAATTTAAAAAAGCTGTTTGTTGCGGATAATATAATCGGCAATTTTAGTAATGCACTGGCGGATTTGTAAATCCCTACCGCTGCGATTATCAATTACAGTAATAATGTATCCCTCACCGTCAATACTCATCGCTAAAGTAGTACCAAGAACTAAGGAGTTTTCACCTGTTTTTTCTCCTAACCACTTAGCCTGAGTTCCTTCCAGCGCAGCAAATCCCAATTTGCGATCGTACTGGCGACTTAAAGCATCTATTAATACCGAATTTCCGGGCATTTCGTGGTTATAAATTTGCACCATCATTTCCGTAAGTTCGTTGCTAGTCATGCGATTAGGGCCAGAACCAACATTAAATGGCATAGTTCTCTCCCCCATTAATTTGGAATGAACGCGAGTGACTTGATAGCCTCTATTTTCTAAAACTTGGTTAATGTAATCTGTCCCTAAATAATCCATTAATTCATTAGTAGCAATGTTGCTGCTGTGGTCGATCATTTCTTCTACTAAAATCTTTAGCGGATAACGTTTTCTAGATCGGATTTCTGATGCGTCTTCCGTGTAATTTCCGGGATTAACGTAGACTTCTTCGTTAATATTAATTTTTTCTTTAGTGACTTTGTGCATAAGTGCCACTGCGACTGGCACTTTTATTAAACTAGCTGGACTTCTAGGAGGCTGATTGCCTCGGAGGTGAATGCAGTTTCTAGAAAGACGACAAATAGAGATCATGGCTTCCTTAGACAAGCCACTTTCTAGGGCGATTCGCCCTAAAAGTTCTGATTTGGCAGCATTTAATTCATCGTTAGCGGTGTCTAAGTTTCGTTGATATTCTTGAATTTTAGAGTTTAATTTTGATGCTAGAAATGAGTTTTGAGGAATTTCTCGCAGGTTATTGATGGCTTGTTGCCAGAGAAATTGTGCTTGTTGCTTGGTGGTAATAGACTGGTTTGGTAGACTTCCTATTTCTGAAGCTTGTTGGGCTCGACTGATTGCTTGTTCCCAGTTGTCATTTGCCCTTTGTTCTGAGAGAATTTGGACTTCAACGATCTGAAGATTTTGCCGTAGACTTTCGACAGTTTGGGGGGAAGGTTGGGGAAGGATGGAGGAAAAAAAGCTGGGCTGGGTTGGGGGGGATGGGTTTTCTAGTTCAGAGATGAGGCGATCGCGCATTTGGTAGAGTTCGGAAAGCGATCGGATGTTGGATGGTTGTGAGGTAGATTTTAGGATTGTTGCTATCTGTATCAATCCGATGCCGGTGGCGATGGCTAAAGTTTTAGTTAGGTTTAGTTTTAAACGTGCAGCCCCCATTGTTGACCTCTCACACAATAATAGATTTTATCTAAGCAGATAATGTGCCTGAAGTCAATAGAATTAGGGCATTTACAATATGGGATCTATTTTCACGCAATTTCTTGAAGTAAAGTTGATTTCATTATTCAAGTTTTAATTAGTTTTTACAAAATGTCGAGTTTAAGATGGTAACTATTAATTAGTAAAATGTTCAAGATCGAGATAGCGATCGCTTCTTTTAAAGTTATGATATAATTACTGAGAGTTTACAACTAAACTTGTCCACTTCTTTTAATAAAGGAGTAAAACCCGTGAAAATAGAAGAATTACTGCAAACAAGAGGAATTATTCACCGCGATCCAGAAATTATGAGCGGTGTACCTGTATTTGTCGGCACCCGCGTCCCCCTAAAGACTTTTTTCGACTACCTGGAAGGTGAAAGCGGTTTCACAGAATTTATTAATGATTTTCCTTACTTAGAAAGTCAGGCAATTAAAGTATTAGAAAATCTAACTAAGATGATGCTCTCGCTAGAAAGTAATAATAATGCTTATACTGCTTGATGAAAATCTATTAAGTCAAAAACTCAAGCAACCTTTCTTAGACGAGGGTCATTCAATCAGCAATGTTTATGACATGGGGTGGAGAGGCCTAAAAGACAGGGAAATTCTGGATAGATCGGAGAGTCATCCTTTTGATGTTTTTATTACCGCTGATAAAAATCTCCCCTATCAACAAAATCTAGGAAGTCGTTTGATTAGAATTGTGGTATTAGATTGTAGCAGTACAAGACCAGACCATCTTCTACCTTTGATGAGACAAGTTAGCACTATGATATTATCGCTGCCAGTAGGTTCGGCAGTTCGTATTAATGATGCTGGGGATATTGTTTCGATTCTTCCTTGAGCGATCGCTGTTTCGCCCTTTTTCAAATAACCTAAAATAGCGATCTCTCCTCCCTTTTTGCCTTCAACCAATTTGTTAAACTATTATAGTTACGCTTCAGCGCTCTCCAAATGCTAAAGCGCAACTACTTACCAACTATTAAGAACGCAGGCGACTATAAGATACCCTCACAGGACGACAATGACCCGCATAACAATCTAAATCCAATTCGTGCCAGTAAAGAGTCGGGACACCCCAACCCCGTTGACCTGCGTGCTCTTTTCCGAGTAATTGGTTTTCCAAATAAGCGCTAGGAGACTCGTGTTTATCTTTCCGCCAATAGGGAACTGTAAAGGAACCAAAAGCGTGACGATACTCTTCTGAATCTACCAAAGCTGATATCATTGCTCCTACTCCCTGACGGATAAGCAACTCATCGCTTCCTCGCATTTCCTCTTCATTTTGTGGCGAACGTCCTAGAAAATGCTTAAAAGCATTTTCAATGAATTTAAGATTAGAACTGTTTTCGTAAAACCGCTCCAAATAAACTGGACAAAGTGCTAAGGTTTTGAGAAAGTGCCGAATGCCAATCTTCCCTTTAATAAAAGATGTCTCTAACTCCGCTAACTTGCGACGTTCGGCTAAGTATGGTTGGCGTTCTAATACCTGCTGATAAATTTGTTTTATCATCAAGGAGCGTTCTTCAGCAGAAGCTTGTTGATTGGCTGTGATTCGTGTTTGTAATGCCATTGTCTTTACTCCCAAGTGCATTTTGATATTGTGTCAAAACCATGAATTCAGTAATTGTAGATTCCTTACAGAATTCATATTTTCCTTAACTTTATTTGCACCCTTCTAGCTAATGTCTTAAATACTAAATGATCGAGCGATCGCTTAAACTTTGACTGCGCCTCGCTGAACTGTTGCCATCAGTTTAGCTGGTTTGTCTAAAGCTTGCAAAACGATATCTATGTAAGGTAAAACTAACTGGCTAGCTGCTGTTGGTAGTTGCTCTTTAAGAATTTCCTCCAGGCAACAATAAGCTTTGAGACAAGGAAGATTCTTCTGATGAGCCTCCAGAATATTTGCTAACCACAAGCCTAGGCATTCTTTAAAAAACTGTTGGTCATCCCGCAGAATTGCCAGGGCTGTGATGCAAATAGTCATTTTCATGTCATATATACAGCGCTGAGAATGCTTTTGCACAATATCAGGGTGTACTAACATGAATTTTTTCATCGCCTGCGTTACCAGACTATCGGATTTCTCTCGTAAAAGTTCATAAGTTTTTGACCTGACAGAGAATGTTTGCACATACCGTTGCATTGCCTGAAGCTCTGTACTATTGAGATAGCGACCATCACTTTGATTGATTACAGTTTCCCAGGCGGCATTAATTCCGGGCATTTTCACAGCCTCTTTTTTGACTTATTACTTTTAATTTGATGCCAAAATGATGATAAGTCAAGGGTTTGATGCAATTGTTAATATTGTGAAAGAATCATAAAGTTATCGATTTGCCCAATCTTCTCCGAGCCGAATGGTTAAGTCTGAAGCGATTTCACCTGTAGAATTTGCTTCAATTTTGCCGCCGCCTAAAGCTTTTTTGAGGATGTCGGCTGCTGCTAAGTCGCCACGCTGGACGATAATCTGGCTCTGGCGCTGTCGGTCTGGCCAATCTTCGGCGACTGAGATATTATCAAATCCTTTGTCGGCGAGATATGTGGTAAGGCGTGTGGCTGCTTGGGGATTGCTGGAGGCGTTTTGGATGGAAATTTTGAGGTCGCGGGGCAAGATGGGGTCGTATTCGCTGCGCGATCGCCCTGTGAGTGCAAAATCAGGAGTGCCAACCTTAAAAAATTGGGACATAACGCGATCGCGTCCTGCGGGGTCTACAATCCAATAACTCCGAAAGTCTTCCTCACTAGAACTCGAACGACCAGGTAACATCACCATTTTGAAGTTATCTCGATCCAATTGCAGACCAAAATTCCCCAGAGTCAGGATTTCCTCAAAACTGAGATTGGTGTCAACGTACTTTTGCATCACGCGGATAATTTGCGGTAAACGGGGAAGCGTTGCGGGACTGCTAAGGCGTTTCCAAACAGATTGGATTAAACTTTGTTGTCGCTGGATGCGGCCAATATCTCCTAACCCATCATTGCGGAACCTAGCAAACTGATCTGCCTGTTCTCCATTCAGGGTTTGCCACCCTTGCACTAAGTTAATATTTAACTGCTGGGCGTTGTCCGTGTAGTTCATCGCACGGGGTACGAATACGTCTACGCCGCCTAAAAGATCGACTAATTCCCGAAATGCACCCGTGCTTACTCGGACATAACGCTCAATACGCAAATTATTGAGAGTATTACTAAGGACTTTGGCTGTTAAAGCTTGGCCCCCTTGAGCGTTGGCTTCGCTAATTTTGGTTTGACCAATTCCGGGAAGCTCTACTTGGGTATCTCGTGGGATGGAGAGCAAGTTGATAGAGCGATCGCTAGGATCGATTCGCACTAGCAATATTGTATCGCTGCGACCGTTAAAGGCTTGGGAAGAATTGGGGGAGGCTTCTGGTACGCGATCGACTCCCATGACTAAGATATTAACAGGGCGAGATAGGCGGTATTCAAGGCGGTTGGGCGCTCCCGTGAATGTGTCATAGGAGTCTAGGGCCTTCGAGATGATTTCAGGCTCTACGGGGGCGATCAGAGCGGTAATTGCGCCAAAAATTGCTCCAAAGGTGGCTGATGCAGTGGCGATTAATAATAGGAGAAAAATCCAAAACAGCGATCGAGCTACCTTGGGTTGTGGGCGTGAGGGAATCATAGGTCTTAAATTTTAGATTTTTGGTTTTAGATTTTAGATCGCGTGGGATAGCGGGGGAGGGGGCAACGGTGGAGCGTTGATAGCAACGGATCGGAATGTTAATATTAGGGCAGATTTAGTATCAGAGGGCGAGTTAGAAAAGTTGCAAAACTTAGACCTGAGAGGGTAATCAGGTCAGCGATTTTAACCACTTCCCCTTTTTAGTCAAGCTGTTTAATTATAAAATACGCTCTCATTTCCCCATTACCGAAATTTTTTATGACTAGCAAGGAAGAGGCGATCGCGAAGATAGAAACAATTTTTAATGCCGCATCCGATCGCTTTGATGCTCCAGCCTTATCTTTCTGGAGTCGTTTTGGGCAACAAACGATCGATCGACTTTCGCTTAGTTCTGGAGATCGTATTTTAGACGTTTGTTGTGGGACTGGTGCTTCTGCAATTCCCGCAGCAATATCTGTAGGTGCGACTGGACAGGTGCTAGGTATAGATATTGCCGAATCCTTACTGGAACTGGCACGCAATAAGTCACAGCAGCAAGGTCTTGAAAATATAGAGTTTCGCTATGGCGATTTTGAAAATCTAGGGCTACCCAGCGAGAGTTTTGACGCGATTGTTTGTGTTTTCGGGATTTTCTTTGTTCCAGATATGATTGCAGCAGTTCGAGAACTTTGGCGAATGGTTCGTCCTGGGGGGAAACTAGCGATTACTTCCTGGGGAGAGAAAGTGTTTGAACCTGCTAACCAAATATTCTGGAATGCGATTGAGGCTGAACGCCCAGACTTGGTTAAAAAATTTACACCCTGGGATCGTATTAGCGATCGCGACTCGCTCAAGGCACTCCTAGAAGCGGGTGGCGCAACACAGATAGAGGTTTTCGCCGAAGCTGTCACCCATGAACTGGCTTCTCCTGAAGATTGGTGGACGATGATTTTGGGTGGGGGACTCAGGGGTACGATTGACCAATTGAACTCAGCCGCAAGGGAGCGTGTGCGACAAGCGAATTTGGAATTTCTGCGGACTAACGAAGTTCATAAACTGGAGGTAGATGTCTTGTATGCGATCGCGCAGAAGTAAGTCATTCGAGGCTGCTAACAAATTCAGGACTAACAACTAAGTAGTCCGACATAAATAAACGCTATAAATTGTAAGGTGGGCGCTCGCCTCTCTCAAGAATTAAAAATGTAAAATTAAAAATTAAAAATTTAATTAATTTCCTTTTTAATTTTTAACTTTTAATTTTTAATTGGATTTAGCTATGAGTTACAGGCTTGTTGCGGTGAGCGCCAACCCTACGTTTAATTATGTCCGACTACTTATATGGCAGACATTTGTTTTACCAATAGAGAAAAAATTCAGGAAATCATCAATACATCAAGTCGGCTTAAATATCTTCTGACTTTTACGTATAAAATTTCGCTCTATGATATCGTTTCCGTTCGAGTAGATGGTGACAACTTCAAGATCGATGTCAATACTGAAGCAGATATGTTTCGTTTCAAAGCCAAAAGTTTAGACAATGTAATAATGAAAAATCCTGAAAGCGAGATTATGGAATTAAAATTCGATCCAGCATTAGCGCAAGCTATTTACAACATTGTTGATGAATATGTGTAGAAGGAAGAAGGAAGAAGGAAGAAGATAGAAGGAAGAAGGCTTTGCCGCGATCGTCAGCCATTTTGCTATTAAAATTAAATCATGCAAACTCTAAAATCCTAAATAAATTATGATTCCTGTTATTCTCGCTGGTGGTAAGGGTGAACGTTTTTGGCCGTTGAGTCGCAAACATCGACCAAAACAGTTTTTGAGTCTGGATGGCAGTGGTAAGAGTTTGTTGCAAGCTACGGCTGAGCGTTTATTGCCGTTAGCTGGGGGTTGGGATGGTTTGTGGGTGGTGACTTCTGCACAGTTGGCGGATGGGGTGCGGGAACAGTTACCCTTATTGCCGGTGGAGAATTTGTTGGCGGAACCGGAGGGACGCGATACGGCCCCAGCGGTGGCGTGGACTGCGATCGAGACTTCTCGGCGTTATGGTGAAGATGCGGTGGTGGGATTTTTCCCGGCGGATCATTGGATTGCAGAACCGGAGGTATTTGAGGCGACTTTGGCGGCGGCGGCTGAGTTGGCTGTGAGTAGGGATGCGATCGCAACTTTGGGAGTAAAGCCTAGTTATGCTTCGACTGGCTATGGCTATATTGAGCAAGGTGAGGAAATTGGTAGTTTTGGGGGGTTCCCTGCTTATCGGGTGGCGAGGTTTACGGAAAAGCCGGATTTGAAAACGGCTGAGGAATTTTTAGCTACGGGTAGGTTTAGTTGGAATGGGGGGATTTTTGTATTTCGGGTGGGGGTGGTATTGGCAGAGTTACGGAGTTATGTACCGGAAATGATGGCGGCTTTGGAAGCGAAGGGTGCGGCGGCTTATCACGATTTGCCGAAGATTAGTATTGATTATGCGCTGATGGAGAAGACGCAGAAGGCTTATGTTTTGCCTGTGGCTTTTGGTTGGGATGATTTGGGGGATTGGAATGCGATCGCGCGTTTGTTGCAGGGAGATAAGGCGAATGTGGAGTTAGCAAATCATGTGGGAATTGATACGAGTGGGGGAATTTTTTATGCGGCGGATGATGCTGAGGTAATTGTGACTATTGGTTTGGAAGATGTGGTGGTGGTACGAGATGGAAATGTGACTTTGATTGTGAAGAAAGAAAGGACTCAGGAGATTAAGCAGGTGTTAAAGGTGTTAGGGGAAGATGCGACTTTGAGGGATTTACTTTAATATAGTAAAATGTACTTGAGAATGAGAGGAGTAACTTTTTATGGTGAAGTTTCTGAGACAGGTTTTAGTTTTCAGTTTGGTAATTCTGTTTGTTTCCTCTTTGTTTATTACATCTGCTGAGGCCCGAAATCGAACAGGAAGTCACCGAAAAGGTGGTTCTAATAGTCACGGGAAAGGAAGTCATTACGAAGGTGGGCATTTTACTGAACAAGTGAGTGATTCCACTACCGTTAACATGACCTCGTATCCTAAGTAAATCTGAGATTAGCACAATCACTAGGGTGCGTCAGACGCTAAAACCTGATGATCTCGATCAATTCCTGTGTCTAACACACCCTACAAGTGGATTAAAGAAAAGATGGGGGGTTGTTAACAACGATCGCCCCCATCTTTTTTTACCACAAAACATCTCAAACCTCTCTAGGTATGGTTTTTGACAGGGTAACAACCCCATCAGACCAGCGGTCAAAACCAAGCAACTTACCAACTTCAGAATTTTTCCACAAGGCTTGTCGTTGAGCATGAGTCATTATGACATTTGTACCTACCTGAATTTGCTCAGGGGTCAATATGCGTAGGGACTCCGCATTCTTGCTCTTGTCTGCGGCAGAACTCTGCTGCTTGCTCTCTTGAGAATTTAAAGACATATCCATCTTCTCCTGGGGCGAGGTTGGTCGCTCCCACATAATCCATCTCTATTGTATATCTATAATAGTCAAAAGCTGAATCCAGTGATTTCAGTAAGATTAGCGTATCACTTACACCACCTGAACAATATCGCAGACCTATTTGTGTCGCATACCAGATTAGCCATTTTCCGATAGGTTCTATCAATCTGTTAGATTTCGTACCTGCACTCGCAGGGTTAGCTTCTAGATTTTCAATTTCTAGTGTCTCCGGCGAACCAGGGTAAGGATAGAGGGTATATCTCATTAATCCCCAGACTTGTTGTTGATACTCCAGCTTGATTATGTTTTCCAGGTCAAACTCTGTGTTTTGCCAGATATCTGGCCAGCTACAAGTCCAATTAATCGGCATATCTACTGCTGTTGCAGGGGAAAGTATCGCCTCTTGTTCGCCATCAGTTTTAGTTCTGATTTGCACCTGATATGAACCGATATCTACCATGTATTAATTCTTATTATAGTGCCTTATAATATTAACATATAATAGTGTTTTAAAGAAAATAAAACTAGGCAGATTTGATATCGTTCAGCCATTCGGTGAAGAATTGAGGATTGTTTACCTGAATGATGTTAAATTTTTCTTGAGCTTCGTTGAGTTTGGTAATTGCTTTTGTGATGGCAATTGTTTCAGGCATAATCGATCTGCTCTCTACGACAAGTTTATATTGATTTTAGCGCCAGCTTTTAATCAACTAGACACCGATAAACTTCATTCTCCTTAAAAAAATCAAAATGACTGTAATCCATAATATTATCTAAGATCACATTCTTATCAATTTTTATTAATTTATATTCCCACTTAGAACCGCTAACTTCCCGTTTAATCTGTTCTGAAGCTACCACTGAATTTTTATCTGTACCCGGACAAACTATGCCACTAACTTTTTCTAGTCTCGCCGCCGTATTAATATCTTTTCCATAGGTGCAAGACCTAAAAATATATAAATTACCTTTAGCAATTCCAATCGATAAACCACAAGGTATTTGATGAGTTTGAATAAAAAGTTTCCAGTTTTCACATAGGTTTTCCATTGCTGCTAAAGCTGAGTGAGCTTCGGGAAAAGTTAAAAGATGAGAATCGCCGACAACATTGCGAATTGTGCCGCCGTATTCTTCGCAGATTGTCTTTTCAAACATATCAAAATTCGTCAATAAATATTCTACATCTTGGATAGAATTTGATTCTTGATAGGCAATAAATCCTCTCAAATCGGCTTTAATAACTGCCTGGTTTTTAACAATTCTTGTCTTGTGTTCTTGATCTATTTTGTATACTTTTTCCGGTTCGCTCATTCCTTTTAAGGAAAACTCATTTACAAAAGATGTTTGTACTTCTGCTTTATTAAGTGCTAACCAAGCCGCCTGGGATAAATATATTTCATCGGGAGGAGTTACTGATTCTATTCTTGCTGTCAAGTTAACTGTATTACCAAAGATATCTTTATCCTGGTGCAATACGTCTCCCAAGGTGATTGATACGCGAATTGCTAAGCGGTCATCATCAGTTTTTCCTGACTGCTGTGCCCTCAATTCTTGCTGCATTTCTATGGCTGCTAATGCCGCTGATGTCACGCTGGGAAAAATAATCCAAAACGAATCTCCTTCACCTTTAATAATACTTCCTTCACTTTTAGCACTAATATCTGAAATGAAAATTTTATGTTCGTTTAATAAGCTACTTAAAGCCCCTTGAGATAAGGTTTTTACTCTAGCGGTATACCCGCAAATATCAGTTTTCATTATAACAGTAGAACGCAAATTAGCCATGATTTTTAGACCGCAAACAAAAAGATACAATAATTATTGTAGAGGTGCAATTCGTAGCCCCTGATTAATTGCGCCTCTACAATGCTAATCTGCTAAACCCCGCCCTTTTGTTTCCGCCAGAGTTGTAGCATCCGGTACTTTGTCTGGTGTGTAGTAACCCGCAGCTTTCTTAGCAAGAATTTCTACCTGTGCATCTGCGGGAATCCAATCTTCAGGAATGGGGATGCGCTCAATTACCTCAATGCCAGAATTCTTAATTGCATTATATTTCATATCGCTCATGGATACTAAGCGGTCAATGCGGGTAATTCCCAACCAGTGCAGTACGTCTGGCATCAATTCTTGAAATCGCATATCTTGAGTGCCAGCTACGCATTCAGTGCGAGTGAAATAGGCATCGGCACGATCGCCTCCTTCCTGCCGTTTCCGCGCATTATAAACTAAAAATTTCGTCACTTCTCCTAATGCTCTTCCTTCTTTGCGGAAGTAAACAATAACACCAGCACCTCCCTCTACAGCAGTTTGAATGCAAACCTCAATTCCGTGTACTAAATAAGGCCGACAGGTGCAAATATCGGAACTAAAAACATCGGAACCGTTACACTCGTCGTGTACGCGGACGGCGAGGGGTTTGTTGGGATCAGTAATATTAGCAACATCTCCGATAATATAAACCGTAATCCCGCCAATTGGGGGTAAGAAAATATGTAAATCCGGTCTGGTTACTAACTCAGGAAACATCCCTCCTGTTTGCTGAAAAAGTATCCGTCGCAAATGGCTTTCCTCAACCTTAAGCCGATGGGCAATTCCTGGCAGATACCAGACGGGATCTAGGGCAACTTTAGTTACTACTAAGTTGCCACCTTCTTTGACAATTTTACCATCAATTTGTACTCGTCCTTTTGCTATAGCGTCTTGCAGCTCTGGCATATTAATGTGAGCTTTAGTAATAGCAATTGAGGGGCGAATATCATACCCTTGCTCGTAAAATGTGGCGTAAACTTCGCCTACCATTGCGCCGAAGGGATCGAGGCAGACAATTTTGTGGGGATCGCTCCAACTGGGATGAGGGCCGATGCGTTCGGCGGGAGAGGTATTGGTAAAATCGGGACGGTGATCGGCTTGGAGTGTACCAGATGCGATCGCCAGCGCCCGATAAACAGAGTAGGAACCGGAATGAGTACCGATTGCATTACGGTGAGTTGCCTTGCTGAGCGTGCCAATAACTGGGCCGCGCTTGAGGGGATCGCTTTCTCCCCAGTGAATCGGCATCGATTTTGCGCCTGCTTTGCCGGGATGGGAGGTTAAAACAATATGCTTGGGTTTAGGCACGGTTTCCTGCTTACTATAGATACTGTTGTTAGCTGGTAGGCTACTCGCGATTGAAAACAACCCTCCACCATACTAACAGCATTCTGCTTTTAGAAGTATCGGGTGTAGCCAAATTTACAACGCTCACTTCTATTTTAGCAAGTTTTTTGAACGCCATCTAGATAGACTTAAACTACTTACACGCCTAGACTTCGCTACAGATAATTTTGAAATTGAATTTAGAAAATATTGGGATAATGTTAGAGAAAATTGTGGTAATTGAGGGAGTAGTTTAAAAATAAATAATTGAGTGTCTAGCAAATTTTCTCCAAAAGTAACCACTGATAGGTGCAGATAAAAATAGAGTAGGGGTTAGCTAAAGAAGGGAAGAGAAAGAAAATAGAATATAAAGTCAAGGTTTAAACAACTAAGAATATCTTAATGGTATGAGCAGCTCTATATATGAAAAGTATTACCAGTTTAATACAAATTTCCAATCCATCTTAAGTAATAAAAATAGCAATTTTGTAGTTTATGTCCTAAACGAAACAGAAGTTTAGCGACTAGCTACCACCTGTGTTAAACACAAAGCTCCTCTCACTGTCAGAAGACGTGCAGACACAGCCAATTACGGTCAGTCTATTCTCTTCAAAGGTGGCGTAATTTTAGATACAAAAGGAAGGGTAGATACTCCCTGGATTTCCACCGCAGTAAAAATGTCAGCTCGCGATCGAAAAGCGCGATAAATGGGTTGAAATTGCGTATAGTTCCCTCCACTTACCATACCGCAACAATTGGTGGATTGATTGGCGATCGTAGCAGCGGGATTGCTTAGGATTACTTACGGACTATAGCGCGAGCTGGGGATTCTTCATGCCCTCGGAGTTGTGGTATCGAAGAGCAACGCCGCGTACTTGAATTCACGGCGATAATGTCTAGAAAGTGGATGCCGCCTAAGTTTAGAAGGATAAAATCTTACCTTAATCAAGAGCTTATTTTTTTTTCGTCCAACTAAAATGAGAGTTGAGCTAACAGCGAACACTGCCAGAATTTGCCGCTTAAATTTGCCTGAGATTGGGATTTTCTCTCCCTACAGTGAGAGTTTACACTCAGCGCATTTACTGCTCTAGAGAGATTCTACTTCTGGGGGGAATCGGTATTCTTGTAAAGAGTGCAAGATTGTTCAACGAGAGCGGAGTTTGAATTATGAAAAGTTCTGATTTATCTAAGGTAATTGGTGCTAGTGTGATGGCAGCGGGTTTAGTGATTCTACCTGCTACTCTTCCCGCTTCAGCTCAGAGTAATACCTCTCCAAATACTGACAGCACTACCACCACTACCACAACCCCTCGAGCGGATGTTTATGATACCGATGCCGATAATGACTTCGACTGGGGTTGGTTAGGTTTGTTAGGTTTGACTGGTTTGTTGGGTTTGATTCCCCGCAAACGAGAAGAAACAGTGCATTATAACAGTACCACGAGCGATCGCGATCCAGTTCGCAGCGACTACCGCTAAGGCTCAACTCAGAGGGTAAGTTAACCCGTTAGAGCATGAATAGAAATCGTGAGACCCCCACCGTTGGGGGTTTTTTGTTTTAACAATTAGGGGAGCGATCGTTAAGTTAGGGAATTAGAGGGCTTTTACAAAAAGATATAATTGTATTGAGAAAAGCCTTTGATTGCATCTCCCTAGAAGGATTATTATCCTCTGTTACCTAGAAAGGTATCTACAAATTTTCCCAGCCTAAGTGCTTCAGTTCCTAGTTCGTGTCACAATGATGCTGAGAAATTTTTGGATTTGAAAACCAACATGACCGTACATCCTAAATTGCAACGTGCTTTCGAGCAAGGCAGAGCACTTAAAATTATCAGTGGTTTGAACAATTTTGATGTCGATCGAGTCGCAGCTACCGTTAAAGCAGCGGATCTTGGCGGCGCAAGCTTTATCGATATTGCCGCCGATGTCAATTTAGTGCAAATGGCTCGTAAATTGACAAATCTGCCGATTTGCGTATCTGCTGTAGAACCTGAGAAATTCCTCGCCGCAGTTGCAGCGGGTGCTAATTTGATTGAAATCGGTAACTTTGACAGTTTCTACGCTCAAGGTCGCCGCTTTGAAGCTGAGGAAGTGTTAGCGTTAACTCGCGAGACGCGATCGCTCCTTCCCCACATTACCCTCTCTGTCACCGTCCCGCACATCTTGGAACTCGATCGCCAAGTACAATTAGCTCTAGACTTGGTAAAAGCTGGTGCTGACATCATTCAGACAGAAGGCGGAACCAGCGCCAAACCAGTACATCCTGGGGTTTTGGGACTGATGGAAAAAGCTAGCCCAACTTTAGCCGCCGCCTACGAAATCTCTCGCGCCGTTTCAGTACCAGTGCTTTGCGCTTCCGGGATCTCCAGCGTCACTGCACCTCTGGCAATCGCCGCCGGTGCCTCTGGCGTTGGCGTAGGTAGTGCTATCAACCAACTCAACAGCGAAATTGCTATGGTGGCCGCTGTTCGCAGTTTGGTGGAAGCAATGGCTACGGTGTCGCGATCGCCGATCTCTGCTGTGACTTACACTTCTTAATAATCATGGGGTGCGATCGCACCCCATAAAAATTAAAAATTAAAAGTTAAAAATTAAAAATTAAAAGTTAAAAGTTGAAAATGTGAGAACCTGAGCTTGGGTAAAACCTAGCGAAACCCAACTCTCTATTAACAGTTAACAATTAACAGTTGACAGTTAACAATTAACAATTAACAATTAACAATTAACAATTAACAGTTAACAATTAACAGTTAACATTTTTATTAATCATAATTAAAAAACCAAATCGCGTAATCATCCAATAAATCCCTGTTGGGCGAATCTTCCTCAGTCGCCTCCAAATCGGCAACAGGCAATGTGAAATTTTTGCCATCAGAGACACGCTGCACCTCTACAAGAATACCCACTTCCTCCGAAATCAAATCCTCGAAACGCAGAAGTTTGAATACATCACTATAAGAGGGTCGAATCTTTTTCAGCTTTTCATACTCTTTTTTATTACCACGACCAAAAACAAATTCCTCCTCCCAAACAAATTCTTCTTGCCCCGTAAGATTGCAAGGCATCTTAATATTTTTTTTCAAAAATTCTAAATACTTTTTTAAAGTTTTCTCACTAACATCAATTTTTTTTACATTGAGAATTTTTTGAATTTTATGCTCAAATTCATCTAGGTCAAAGTCGTTTTCTTCTAGATCGTCATCCTCGCCTTCCAGATCGAAAAAGTGAACGTTAGGCAAACTCTCAAACATATTTTTTAGGCTTCTCTCTATGTTTTGCTTTCTTCCTGCTACAATAGTCTCATCAAGCTGAATCGGCTGGAGCTGTGGGCTAGCTGCTGCGGATTTGGTTTTATTTGGTTGATCGTCAAATTTAGACATGACTTTAGCCACTAATGCAGGTTTATTAGTAAAGTATATCTTGGCAGTAGTACCTTAGTGGTTGAGAAATAGGAGCAAGCTATGACGCAATTACTGAACTCATCTGAACCGGAAGTCTACCAGGGACAGTTTGGGGAATTTACGATCGAGGAAAGCGATCGCACCGGAGTTATCATCTATCGCAGCGGCTTAATTGTCGCAGCCATCTGTTTTGCGATCGGCACTGTACTCGTACTTTGGCAAGGTGACAACCCAATTGTACAGCAAGCTTTAACGCCAATTTACGTATGTTTCTCTCTAGCATTAGGCGTTAGCTTAGCCACTATTCACATTTACATGATCCTGCTACACCGCCTCCTTCAACTATTTTGGGGGATCGGTGGTATCGCCGCACTTGTTCTCACCTTACAAAGCAGCGAACCCCTCGCTTTAGCAGTTTATAATCATCCTAGCTCACTCTGGGGTATTGGCTTTACCTTCGCTGCCTTGGTGGGAATTTATTTCAAGGAAGCATTTTGTTTCAACCGTCTAGAAACCAAATTTTTAACACCTGTTGTTCCTTTTCTGATTTTAGGACATATCATGGGTTTTTTGTCAGTTAACAAAGAACAATTTTTGTTAGCATTATGGGCAGTTTTGTTTCTGATATTTGGGCTGAGAAAAGTATTTCAACCCATCCCCCAAGACATCGGCGATAAAAGTGTTTTTGACTACTTACACTCGCAGAAATCAGGTTAATTGGTAATGGGTAATTGGTAATGGGTAATTGGTAATTGGTAATTGGTAATTACTTCTTTAAATCCATTACATAATCCGTTGCCTGATGGGGAAAAAAATAATTGACCTAAATCTGCCAACGTCTTGCCTGCGCTACAGTTTCTTGAATTTAATGCAGAACCACAAATCAAAAAAAACAAATAAAATTCAACTAATCCAGCGAAAAGAGGTATGGGTAATTACATGGCAAGGCTGGATAATTATCATTATATCTTTAATAGCTTCCACGATATTAATAATCGGAAATATTTATCCATTCTTAGCAGTAAATGCGCCAGTAAAAGCTGACGTATTAGTAGTAGAAGGATGGTTGCCAGACTATGCAGTAGATAGCGCGATCGCAGAATTCAAAAAAGGAGGCTACAGTAAATTAATTACCACAGGTTTACCTGTAGGCAAAGGATACTATCTCGCTGAATATAAGAATTATGCCGAACTAACAGCCGCTTCTTGCATTGTACGAGGGCTGGATAAAGATAAACTGATAGCTGTGCCTGCACCCTATGTAATTAAATACCGAACTACCGCCTCCGCCATAGCACTAAAAGATTGGCTGGCAACTTCTGATTTAAAGGTAAAATCGATTAATATTTATACATTGGGAGCTCATGCCCGCAGGAGTTGGATGCTGTTTAAAGCTGTTTTGAGTCCTGAAGTCGAAGTAGGCGTAATCGCAGGCAAAGCGGAAGATTACGATCGTCAGTTATGGTGGAATTCTAGCACAGGATTTCGGACGGTGATCAACGAAGTTATTGCTTATATTTACGCCAGTTTTATGGGCTGGAAAGCTTGAAAGTTGTTAGTTGTTAGTTGTTAGTTGTTAGTTGTTGTGAGGGTACTTATTTGAGCGGAGAACGTGCTTACTGGTTAGCTTGGTCGCAAATAAAAGGTGTCGGGCCAATGTCGCTGCACAGATTACAGCAACACTTTGGTAATTTAACAGATGCTTGGGCGGCAAAACCAGCAGATTTACAACAAGTTAATGGATTTGGTAAGCAGACAATTGAAACAGTCATCGGAGAAAGATCCCGTCTTAATCCCGAACAATTCCTCGAAGAACATCAAAAGAAAAACCCCTGTTTTTGGACACCAGCCGATACGGATTATCCCCGTTTACTATTAGAAATACCGAATCCACCACCTGTGCTTTATTATCGTGGTAATGTGGATCTGAAAGAAAATCAAGGTATTACGCCGACTGTTGGGATTGTCGGCACGCGATCGCCTTCTGAATACGGAAAACGTTGGACTCGTAAAATTAGCACAGCCTTGGCAAAAAGAGGCTTTACCATTGTTTCTGGATTAGCCGCCGGCATTGATACAGAAGCTCATACAGGCTGTTTAGACAGCGGTGGAAGGACTCTAGCAATTTTTGGCACTGGTGTTGATATTGTCTATCCTGCTACCAATAAAAAGCTAGCTGAACGAGTTTTAGAGCAAGGATTGGCTATTAGCGAATATCCAGCGGGAACCAAACCTTATAAAACTCATTTTCCCCAACGCAATCGGATTATTGCTGGCTTAAGTCGGGCGGTATTGGTAATGGAAGCACCGCAGAAATCGGGTGCTTTAATTACTGCTTATCAGGCTAATGATTTTTGTCGAGATGTTTATGTTTTAACTGCGAGATTAGACGATGAGCGCTCTTTTGGATGTTTAGAGTTATTGAGTAAAGGTGCTCATCCTATTTTACCTAGTAACGATCGCTTTTTAAGTGAAGAGCGTTTGTTAGAAATGCTGGGGGCTATACCAAAATTAGATTCTGCTCAATTAAATTCTCCTCAACAGTTGTCCCTATTTCCTGAAAATCCGCCGCCTATTTTAGAGCCAGAATTAGCGAAAGTATTGGAGGCGATCCCGTTTGAATCTACTACTTTTGATTTGATTGTTGAAAGAGCAGGTTTAGCACCTGGATCGGTTTCTAGTGCACTTTTACAGTTAGAATTGTTAGAGTTAGTTTCGCAGTTGCCGGGAATGCGTTATCAACGTTGTTAAAATTTTCAAGGCTTAAGCAAAGGAACCGGGTTTCTCTGAAAAATCTAAAATTCGCGCTAGATGTTTCACCTAAGTGGACGCTCCAAGCTGCTAGAATTAGAGGTTAACCTATATTCCACCCTACATTTATATTTATGTCCCATTACTTACTGTTGCATAACTTTGGCGAACTGGGATAAATTCAAAAAATTATTGCAAAATTGCCAAAAATTTTATCCACAGACATCCTAGAGATGGCAAGACCAGTAAATTTCTCTAAAACCCTTATACTGATTTAGCCATTAAAATTGCTCCTACCAGAGTAAAACTTGATAGGAGCAAATCATTTTTAAAATTTAATCTACTAAACTGGGGCGAAAGGATTCGAACCTCTGAATGGCTGGACCAAAACCAGCTGCCTTACCACTTGGCGACGCCCCAATGACTTAACCTTTGTCATTCTAGCATTTACACAGCAGGTGTCAAGCAATTTGCCGATCTAAATTAAAATTTTCTTCAAAACTGCGCCAATTCCCACTCCAGCTTAACTTTGAGGTCGGAGATGGTATGGCGGCCGCACCGGGATCTGAATCCAAAACTCCGCTCCCTGCCCCGGCTCGGAGATACACTTGAAAATGCCGCCGTGTTTCTCTACCACAATCTGGTAGCTAATCGACAAGCCTAAGCCAGTACCCTTACCTACGGGCTTCGTAGTAAAGAAAGGGTCAAACAGGCGATTTTTGACTTTATCGCTAATTCCTGCCCCGCTGTCCTGAATCCGAATCACCACATATTCAGGATTGGGGAAGGCAGATTGAGAAAACTCTTCCCCAGCCATCACCCCAGTCATAATCCTAATTGTCCGAGGTTCTGGTTGATTTTCCAAAGCATCGATCGCATTCCCAATTACATTCATAAACACTTGATTCAACTGTCCCGCATAACACTCTACTCTCGGCAAAATCCCCAATTCCTTAATTATCTCTATTCCCGAATTCTTACCCTTAGATTTCAAGCGGTTGTGCAAAATCAGTAGAGTGCTGTCAATTCCTTCGTGGATATCAACCGGCTTCATTTCAGCCTCATCTAGCCGCGAGAAATTCCGCAGAGAGAGCACAATCTGGCGAATCCGTTCAGCACCCATCTCCATTGAAGATAAGATTTTCGGCAAATCCTCGACCAAAAAATCTAGATCGATCGCTTCGGTCAAAGCTTTAACTTCTGGAACCGGATTGGGGTAGTGTTTCTGATAAATGCGTAACACTTGCAAGATATCTTTAACGTACTCCTCACAGTAAGTCAGATTGCCATAGATAAAATTAACGGGATTATTAATCTCATGGGCGACACCTGCTACCATTTGACCCAGAGAAGACATTTTTTCATTCTGGATGAGCTGAGCTTCTTTTTGCTGCAAACTCTGCAAAGCATCGCTGAGGTGGAATGCCTGAGTTTGAGCCGCCAAGGCCGCAGCGCGGGTTTGAGCATAAAGTTCTGCTTGGTCGATCGCGATCGCCAATTGATCGACTACAGCGTGCAGTAATTCCACTTCCGAATCCTTCCAATCCCGGCGGCCGCTGTAGTGATTGCAAACCACCGCCCCCAATTGACCTGATCGCGTTTCCAATGGTAGCAGCAGTTGCGATGAGATCTGGGTACTGCGTAAAAAAGCCCGGATTTCGGGGTCTAAATCAGTGTCCAATTCTACATCATCAATCCTTACAGTCTGGCGATCGCGAATTTTCTCGGCTAGCAAATTCACTTGTGCTGGCGGATACTCCAAAAGTCGATGCGGTAATTTGGGATTCCCCGCCTCGTGGGTGACAGCAAAACTCAACTGATGCGTCCCTCCCGGCAAATACCACAGAAAATGACACTGATCGATCTGTAACAAACTGCGAATCTCATTCACAGCCGTTCCTAAGATAGTATCGAGGTCGAGGGAATCCCGAATTTGACTCGCCAGACGGAACAGCAAACCCTCGCGGCGGCTATTAAGTTCTTCCCGGGCTTTCACCCGATCGATCGCCACTGCGATCGCTAAAGCTACCCACCCCAGCACCTCTCGCACGCCTTCCGTCACAGGTTTACTAGCGATCAGAGCCATTACCCCCACTAACCGTTCTTCCACAATTAACGGATAAGTAATCGGGACTGCTGCGGAAGCAAAGGAGTTTTGATTTGTTAGAGGTTGCTTCCCACCAGAGAATCCTTCCCGGTTTTGAGATGGTTTCGTTGTACTGGCAATGCTTACCGGTTTTGAATTAGAAGAGTTTAGAGAGTTTTGAGCGTCCAGAGATGGGTTCGTTCCTGGCAAGGTTAAACCTTGGGGGTAGGCTACGCCAACGCCATTTTGAGTTAAAAGAGTCAACAATTCCTGCGTTTGCTCTTCCCCCTTCCCCCTTTCCCCCTTTCCTCTGCCTTCTTCCTTCTGCCTTTTGCCCTCTTCAGGATACCAGAAGTTCGCCCAATCCCCCGTCCCCACTCCTGACGAAGCCTGCAACTCTAACTGCTTGGCCTGTTGGTTAAAAGTCCAGATACCTACACCTGTAGCGTCAAGGTGCTGTATCATCGCCTCTGTACACAGATTCAGGATTGCGGATATTGTCCCGCCACCTCCTAATGCTGCGCCTACCTCAGCTTCCAAGATTGACAGGCGCGATCGCTCCCACAACGAAGCCTCTGTAAGCTTGCGTTCGGTGATATCTCGCGAGACTGCTACCAGTTGTTGTACTCTCTGGCTATTTAGATCCCAAATCGAGTGACAAGTAGTTTCAAACCAGATATAGCTACTATCTTTGCGGCGAATGCGGTAGCTAATGGTGTAAATTTCTCTAGAGTTTAAGGTGTGGAGATGGATTTTTTGCAGCGCGGCTAAATCTTCTGGATGGAAAAACTCGTAAGCTGAACGTCCTACCATTTCTTCGGAGGTGTATCCCAGTAAAGTATGGCAAGCTGGGGAAACATAGAGGTAAATTCCTTCTGGTGTGTGCCGAGAAATCAAATCTGTGGAGTTTTCTGCTAACAAGCGGTAGCGTTCCTCACTTTCTTTGAGTGCTTCTTCTGCTTGTTTGCGATCGGTGATATCAGTTTGCACGCCAACAAAATGCGTCAAGCGACCCCTTGAGTCTCTGACTGGGGAAATTGCTAGTTCATTCCAAAAATAAGTCCCATCTTTGCGATAATTCTTTAAAATTACATGACATTCTTGCTCCAAGCGCAGAGCCTCCCGAATTTTTTGGCGGGCTTTTTCACTTTCGGCATCTGTAGATTGTAAAAATCGGCAGTTGCGTCCAATTACTTCTGAGCTGGAGTAGCCTGTCATTTTTTCAAAGGCTGCATTACAGTAAATAATTGGGTTGTCTGGTTGAGTATTGTCGGTAATCACGATGCCGTTGCTGCTGGCTGAGATCGCACGCTCCAGCAAGGTCAAAGTTTCCTCTGCTTGTTTGCCTTCGGTAATATCTTCAGAAATGCCTAATAAATATTCTGGTTTTCCTGTTTCATCGAAAATAGGTATTTTTTGAGTATGCAGTATTCTCAAACCCTTATTTTTAGTTTGGATCTGCTCTTCCGGAATATCTAACATCTGACCATTGGCCAAAACTTCCCGGTCTTTACTTATAAAAAAATCTGCTTCTGTTTTCGGGAAAAAATCATAATCGTTCTTGCCAATTAATTGTTCTTTCTCATAGCCGAGCAGTTCTGCTCCGGCTTGATTGAAGCTAACAAATGTCAGTTTTTGCGCTTCTTTGACAAAAATTGTATGGGGAATATTTTCGACGATCAATTTGAGTAACTTTTGGGATTTATGAATTTCCGCTTCCACTGCCCGCCGCTCTGTGATGTCGATCCCCGTGCAGATTATATATTTTACAATACCTTTTGCGTCTTCGATCGTTGTATTCGACCAGGCAATCCAGCGGCGAGAGCCGTCGGTTGTTTGGCAGTAGTTTTCGTATTGTTTGGGCAGTTGTCTATCTAAATTGCTGTCTTTATTGTTGCGAAGCGCCTCGAAAGTTGATTTTAATTCGGAATTCTCAGCAACCTCAAATAATTCCCAGAGATATTTGCCTTCTACCTCGGAAGCTGAGTAGCCAGTTACGCGCTCGGAGGTGCGGTTAAAGCGGACAATTTTAAAATTTGTATCGAGAATCACGACTAATGCACCGACGGTGTTGAGTGCGGTGGAAAAGAAATCGCGCTCCGATCGCACTACCTCCCAAACTTCTTTGCGATCGTTGATGATGTCTTCGAGCCTGAGAACTTTGCCTCCCAGATTGACTAATTTACGCCGTAATTCTACCATGCCAGCCACTTGCCGAGCTAATGCTTGAAGTCCATTTCTAGCATTTTCTGTCAATTCTCGCGGCGTAAAGTCCATGACAGACAATATTCCTAGAGTTAGTCCTTCGGGAGCGACAATCGGCAGACCAACATAAAATTTTACCCCAGGGTTGGAGGTGACGAGAGGATGATTGGCAAACCGCTTGTCTGTTGAGGCATCCGGCACGATCGCTAAGTGGTTGTGAGTATTTGCACTCGCGAATGCTGTCTCTGTTTGGGGGAGGAAAGGGGAAGTCTGCTCTCCCTCTTGTCTCTCCCGATTCTGCCTAATGGCGTGTTCGCAGAAATCTAGGTAACGGTGTGCGGTTCCTTCCTCCATGCCAACTTCTGACTTTAACCACTGGTGGTTAGCATCAAGAAAGCTGATGAAAGCGATCGGAGCTTGGCATAAATGAGCAGCCAAGATCGTCAGATCGTCGAAGGAAGCTTCGGGAGCAGAGCCGAGGAGCTGATATAGACGGAGGTCGTCGAGCCTGAACACTTTGTGATTACTTAGCGATAGTGCTTTCATTTATAACTTCTCCTCCAATTGGAAATCCACCTTTTTTAATAACTTTTGGACAAGCATTAGGTCTAATTCTGTATTTTGGAGGAGAGTTGGGACGAGTGAAACTGAGATTGCCTCTAACGCCTTGAATGACGTTGGAAGTTATACTCGTTTGAGCAAGAACACCACTGATACCAAATATAGATACAATTGAACTCTTTAGGGATTAGGGATTTTTGAGCCACTTGTTAAACTTTGTTGGGGGCTTATCTATTTCAAGCCTAGACCACGATTATATCAACTTAATTTTTTTATTATTTTGATTATATTCTAACTGACCCATCTTTAAGTTTACGGCCGCTAGGTTATCGGCTCAGGAGTGAGGAGCGCCAACAATATCTCTACCAATTTCAGCCAGCCTTACCGACTTTCAAGGTCGTAGCTGCTAAGTTTAAGTGAGCAGATTGCAGAAGTGTTAAATTTATTTACATAATTTAATATAATTATAGTGCTAGTGTAGCGGCATAGAGGAGCGGACGCTTGGGAAGAACAGGGATGAGCCAGCCTAGTATCTTTTAATTTCAATCGCGGTTTGATTTCAATCTCTAGTAGGAAATTATCAGCTAGTTCTTGGCGATGGCTATTACATCATATCATGTGAATAGACAATTTACCGCTATCGAATGGTAAATAGGTATTCTAAGCATTTATATCAACTGTAGTTAGTTATGTCGCGAACTATAAATAGAGTGAGGGGATAAATATGCCTGGAAGTGAAAGTTTGATGCCGACTATCTTAGCAGTGGATGATAGCACTGTTATGCAAGGACTTGTGAAACAGGCGTTAGGCAAAGATTTTCGGGTGTTGGTAACGGACAATGCAGTGGATGCTTTGTCGATGATTTACCATGAAAAGGTAGCCGTGTTGTTGTTGGATGTTTCGATGCCGGGTATTGATGGGTTGGAACTCTGCCGCACGGTACGCAGTTTACCTCAGTTTCATAAATTACCGATCGTGATGCTGACGGCGCGAGATGGAGCTTTTGATAAGGTACAGGGACGTTTGGCGGGAGCAACGGAATATTTGACCAAGCCTTTCGATGCTGAGAAACTGCGTGTAGTTGTGGGCAAGTTTGTTAATATCTGTTAACGGTTAACTGTTAACGGTTAACTGTTTGTTAACTATAGCAACTACCAAGGTGGCTAGGAAGTTCTGATTTCCTTCCACCCTTGATTCTCTTCCCTTATTCCCTTATTCTCTTATTCCCCTAGCCCCTAGTCCCTAGCCCCTAGTTATATCTTACTGAGTAGCAAAGGAGCGATCTCGCCGATTGGCAATACGTGCTGGACAGCATTGAGGGCGATCGCTTCTTTAGGCATTCCGAAGACTACGCAGCTAGCTTCATCTTGGGCGATTGTCAGACCTCCAGCTTGCGCGATCGCCAGCATTCCCTCCGCACCATCTCTCCCCATTCCCGTCAGCAGCACACCCGCCGCCGTCCGACCGTAGAAACTAGCTACTGATTTAAATGTCACCGTCACAGAGGGGCAGTGCCCCCCTACAGGCGGCGCAGTAGAATAAATAAATCGGCCTACTTTGTCTAACTCTAAATGGCGCTTTTCTGGGGGGAAATAAATAGTACCTGCTTGCGGTTTTTCCCCACTATTAGCAATTTTAACTGGTAGTTTAGACCCCGAAGCTAACCAATCTACCAAACCTTTTAAAAATCCTTCACTGATGTGCTGGATGCAAATTACTGGCACTGGAAATTTACCTGGTAACTGGGAAATAATCTTGTGCAAAGCTTGGGGGCCGCCAGTAGAAGCGCCAATAGCTAAAATTTTAATAACTCTGGATTGGTAATTGGTAATTGGTAATTGGTAATTGGTTGTTGGTAATTGGTAATTGGTAATTATCCGCTCTCCCCCTCTCACCTGCTCAAGAGTTCCTCCTTTCCTTTGATGCCGCGTGAATACCTTAACCCCTGAGAGGATTTTAATTTTTGCAGTCAATTCCAGCCTGAGCCTTTCATAATCAGAGACTAATCCGCTTGTAGGTTTAGGAAAAACATCGACTGCTCCAGCTTCTAGCAACTGAAATACATTATAAGTATCCTCTGCCTGAACTGAAGCACTGATTACTAAAATCGGTCGCGGGAACTTAGCCATCACTTCCTTGATGAATTCCAGACCATCCATTTGAGCCATGTGAAAATCAGTACAGATCACATCTGGCTGGACTTTGGGGATCGCTTCCAATGCCTCTAAACCGTTGCAAGCGGTTCCAACAACTTCAATTTCGGGTGACGAGGCAAATATTCTTTTAAGGACAATGAGGACAACGGGGGAATCCTCTACTAACAGAACCCGAATAGGAGCCATCATAGTCGATTTTGGCTGGTTTTTCAGTGCTAGTTACTACTGTATCCTACAGTCGCAGAGTAAGTTTAGATATTCTAAAAATTACCCAAAATTGTTTGTAGCATCGCTCTTGGAGCATTATTCTTAGCGTCGAGACGGTGCGTTGACGTTAGTGATGGGTAATTCCTGTATTCACAGCTAAAATTATATCGGAAATTAGACTATAACAATGAGTGCTATAGCCTTTCTCAAAAAGATGAGGTACAATAACAGCAGTGTGTAAACCAGTTAAAAATATTTGACGATGTAACTTGTCCGAACGCAAACTCTATGGCTTTTCCTAATTCTTGATAATTAGTAGTCTTGATAG
>NZ_JAQMUA010000165.1:0-4168 GCF_028330895.1 Kamptonema animale CS-326
AGCTTTTCTGTACATGGTGAGGGATGGTGATGCAAGGCTTTTGACCTATTTTACCTGTTTTTCTTGCACCATACTCTCCCTCCGCGATCGCATAACCCAGACTGCATCACCTCCGGGCACTGATTCAGCAAGCCCTACTTATAGCCAAAGAAAGAGGGAAATAGGATGGGTGCAATAGTTGCAGTAATTAAGAAATTCCTGATGACCTTGGTGGTGGCGATCGCACTGAGCTATATTGTCTAAACTCACCAGCTCGCCAGAAGTTTTCATCCCTTTCTCATAGTTAAAGTGCTCTTGCATAGGACTGTTAAATCAATTTCAGTCCTAGATAAGAGTACTTTAGCTATGAGGCATAAATTGATTCAGGTACGAACCTTGCCACTATTAAAGAAGGGTGAATATAAGTAAATCCTTCTTCCTTCTACTTATCAGCTAAACTCTATTTTTACATTCGACAAGAACGCCGAGCTCGATCGTCCTGTGGTTCTTGCCAGCCATAAGAAAAATGACTGATAGCATTAATTTGCGGCGCAGCATTGCGAATCGCCTGCATTTGAATTTCTAACGAAGGGCGATTCTTCACAGGCTGACCCCAACCGCCTGCGATCGCAGGTATGATTAAAGCTCCTGGTGGTGCCATACTCACTACCCGCTGCACCTGGGGAATAATGCAGCTCATATCTCCACAAGAACCGTAAGACATCGCGTGAAATTCCATTGAAGCCGGGAAACTATCCCAAGGTTGCAATCGCGAATCGAACCCCCCTGAATTTATCCTTCTATTCCCATCAGGAAAAAACACCGCTCCCACAGGTAATCCCATCCTCTGAGCCGGTTGAATTGCTAATCCTAAAAACTCTAAAATCCCTTGTACCGCATGACCTACACTTAGAGTCCACAGATCGTTTTGTAAAATCGCAGGGTCAACAAGTTTTGGCGGTGGCGGCACTTCTGGCTTGCCAGGAGTCGGTTTTTTGGGTGGTATAGTTGGAGAATTAGACTTACCTGAAGTCGGAGTTATTGTCGGCTTTGGCTCAGGTAAAGGAATGCGCCCTGGCCAAAGCGGTTCTTTCTCTTTCGGATAAAGTTTGTTAGCAGCTTGCACGTCATTAAGATTAACAAATCCCCGCGCCAAATAGCGTTGAATTATATCCCGCCCTTGTTGATTTTGAGCGCGTTGCAATAGCACTTCTTGAGAAGCTTGACCGTAAATCCATAAATCTTGAACCTTAGTCGCAACAGAAGCTCCACCGACCCCACGCATATAGCGAACATAGTCAAATAACATTCCATTTGGTCGCCGCTTTAGCAATTGATTAATCATCACAGAATAATCTTGTCTAGCTTGCCGACTGTAGGGGTCAATAAAGGCGTAATTTTCCTGATTTTCTACTATTTGGTCAGAGCTATTATTGTCTTGACTAACTGTTAAAGTTGTCTGATTTTTGCCGTTGCGAGCAAGCGCTTCCTGTTTATCAGGACGTTGAGCGTAAGTATAGCCAAAATTCATCGTAAATAACCAACCATAAACCTTCAAGCCTCGCTGTTTACCCTTAGCGATCGCTTTTGCCAAGATATCGAATTTTTCATAGCCAGGAGTTCGGAGTACAGAAGGCCAAGCGGTGGGATTGTCGGCTGCTGGTAACAACACTTGACCATCATAAAATGCTTCTAAATAGACTTGGTTATAGCCTTGATTAACAATTTTATCTAAAACTCTGTCTATTTCCCCGGGCCTCGCATCGCAGGGATATAAACGCAACCAAATTGCCTGAGTTTGCGGCCAAGTTCTAGTGCGGCACTCTGTCATTTGTCGTGCGTGCTCAGCCAAAATCGAAAAATAAGCTTGCTGAGCTTCTGGCTTTCCTGTTAATGCTTCTTGGCGTAAATTTTCTTTTTGCTGAACATCATTTGGTGATAACTTACAGTAGCTTAAAGTTTCCGCTTGAGCGGGTTTGTTGAGGATGAAGGGGTGGAAAAGGCTACTGGTTAAAATCGCAGCAACCGCGCTCAATATCTGCCGCTGGCGTTGAGTCGTGGTGTTCCGAGTTAAGGCAAATTTCATAAGGCAATCAGAAGATGGCTCGCAAGGGAGTAAAAGGACAGGATTCAATAGTTATTCAGCACCCTGCAAAACTTTTCAGCATTATCGCACACTTAAAAAACGCCCTTGGAGAACGGGCGTAAAAATGACTAGACCTTTCACAGGAAAGTCCTTAAATGTGAAGGATGAAGCCGGAAAATACTTAATTTCTGCCCCAAACTTCATCCTTCAAATTTCCTCGATCGCTCAAGCTCCTCGCTTCAATGCAGCTTCTACCTGCTGAAATTCGGATTCTAGGCGCTTCTTCAATTTTTCCGGCAGAGGGCGGTTGGGATAGGAACTGTAATGTCCAGCTAAGGAATTCAATGCTGTTCGCATTGTAGTAAAGGATGTAAGCTTGGTCAGCGTTCCATCCCGGCGGTAAGTAGCGGCAAAATCATTGATTTTTTGACGCGCATCTGCTTGAGCGGGGGCCTTATCTGGGGAATTGTCTGGTAAGGCGATCGCTGTTCTCAAACTGTTGACTAATCCTAATGTGTCTTGGCGATAATCTCCAGTCAGAGTGGACGGGACATTGGAACAGCCGATTAAGCCGATGACAACAACCAAAACCAAGGCTAGCAGGCGGGAAACATAGTGCTTCATAAGAATGATTAGAAATGGAACCGAAAATCTGCAATTAAATTTACCTTTAATCCTATCTTGATTTCGGGATCGCACAACTGAATTACTATCAAATTATCTGGACATACCATTAAATATTTAATCTGTCAATCTCTAATCTTAAATATAAACTCTAAATTTGGGTGATTTGTCCAGCTTGGACTGATAAAATTTGGGTTTGCTGCAACCACTGAGCATCAAAAGCTCCTAAATGGGTAGTCGTAATTAGAGTTTGAAATCGCTCTTGAATGGTCTCTAAAAGTTGGTTTTGGCGATTGAGATCTAGTTCTGCAAGTACATCGTCAAGCAATAATAGAGGAGGTTCGCCAACAACTTCTTCAATGAGCTGCAATTCGGCTAATTTTAATGCTAATACTAGAGTGCGCTGCTGACCTTGGGAACCGTATTGACGAGCAGGAGTATTATTAATAGTAAAGGAAATATCATCTCGGTGAGGGCCGACTAAGGTAGTGCCTTGGTAATATTCGGCGATCGCTCTTTCCCTAATTTTATCTAAAAAAGCTTGACGTACTCCTTCAAGACGATCGCGAGCAATTAATTCTTGGATTACTTCTACATTAGGTATATACTTAACATCTAAAACCTCCATACTGCCACTAATTGAGCCATGCCAACTTTGAGCTAAAGGGATTAACCGCTCTAAAACCCGATCGCGTCTGCGGATAACACGAGCTCCCGCAGTTGCTAATTGTGCATCCCATAAAGCTAATTCGGAATTGGTAATTGGTGATTGGTAATTGGTAATTGGTGATTGGTAATTGGTGGTTGGTAATTCTCCTTTGTTCGCTTGCTCTTTCTCTCGCCTCAAAAAAGCATTTCGCTGCCGCAGAATTTGGTTATATTGCTGTAAAATGTGAGCATAGACAGGTTCTAATTGCGTGACTAAGCGATCGATCCAGTCCCGCCGATGTTCTGGGCTACCTCGCACTAAATCTAAGTCTAAACTCGAAAACTGCACTGTATTGAGTACGCTCAAAAAGTCTAAATGGCGACGGAGAGGTTCGCCGTTGAGTCCAACTGTGCGTCTTCCCTGATTGCGAAGGGTTAAAGTTAAATCAATTATCCCAGTTTGCCGTTCTAAGCTAGCATCAATTTGCCCTATGGGTTTAGCGTCAAGGATTAAATCGCGATCGCGTGTTGCTCTATGGCTTTTGAGAGTTGAAAGCAACTCTACTGCTTCTAATAAATTAGATTTTCCTTGAGCATTATTGCCCACTAAAATTGTTTTAGGAGCATCAAATATTACCTTCTGATCTCGGTAGTTGCGAAACTGTCGGAGGTGGATACTTCTCAAATACATCAGACTTGGTAATTGCTAATTGGTAATTGCTAATTGGTAATTGCTAATTGGTAATTGCTAATTGCTAATTGCTAATTGCTAATTGCTAATTGCTAATTGGTAATTGCTAATTACCCATCTCCTCTGCTCCTCTGCTCCTC
>NZ_JAQMUA010000166.1:0-2283 GCF_028330895.1 Kamptonema animale CS-326
ATATTGTTTTTCTATTCATCAAAAGGATGGATACAACTATGGATTTTAAGAGTCTTGACGGGACGCTAAAGTATCCCGCGTCCCTTTTCCTCCCAGGGCTAAAGCCACTGGGTTTCCAAGCTCCCGTGAGGTTTTTATGAGTAATAATCTTCCTGCGGTCTTATTAATTCTTGATGTTGATGTAGTAATGGGTACTAATTCCCAAACATGGCAACAATATGCCAAGGCGGGAAGTTGCTATGTCCCGGAAGTGGTGTTTGAGGAAATGGAATTTTTGGCAGATGAGGCAGATAGCGATCGCGAAAAACTAGCTAGAGAATTTCTGCGATTTTTTCCTGCTAGTGGTTGGCAGGTGACAGATGCTTTAGAGACTCACCCCAATTTAGAACCTGCTGTTGGGGGAAATCAAAGCAAACATACGCGAATGGTAGTGGCGATCGCTCAATGCGTTTACGGTTTTGCTCGCGAAAACCCAGAATCCCTAGTAGTTTTTGTCTGCAATAACCAGTCATTATTAAAGCGGATGCAAGCTTTGGGGCTGGGAAACCTTTGCGGGATCACGGCGGCGATGTTGTCCCAGTGGGCGAAGAGAGGGGAACAACCAATGCCAGTAACTCAGAAATTGCAAAATTTGATGCGATCGCAAACTTCCAAGAAACCCTCCCAGCAGACTCGTTTGCAGACTGGAAATACTTCTTTTGGGAAAACAGATATATCTAATGGCAAATTGCCAACCCGAAGCGGCAAAACAGATTTGTCTAATGGCAAATTGCCAACCCGAAGCGGCAAAACAGATTTGTCTAGCGGCAAATTGCCAACGCGAGGCGTTTCTACAATGAAAACAACGGGGGGTACAACTGGTATTAGCAAAAATAATTCTTCTGGGAGTACATTCAGTAAAACAGGTGCTTCTGCGGGCCGTCCAGCATCGCGACAAAAAACATCAGCATCGAAGCGTCATGATGATGAAATTCAATATGAGGGGATAAATTATAGACCAAAGATTACATCTGCTCCTAGAGGGCCGGGAATTTTATCTCATTTAATTAATGGATTGGGAGCTATATTTTTCTTAACTTTAGCAATAGGAATTGCATGGCGAGGAGTTCAACCTCAGAGTTTCGACCAGTTTTGGCAGCAAAAAGTAGTGCCTATATTGCCGCAGCAGGTAAAGCAGTTTGTGAAATAATCAAAGAATTTTAGATAGAAAAAGAGCAATTACCATTTCCTGCTGAGTGCAAATAAATTACCGTTTAAATGTGGGGCTACCTGTCCAACTACCGCCATTTAATAGCGACTAAGTGCAAGATTTGGCGAAGGGCAAGGACTGAAGAAGAACATTCCACATAATCTTAATAAGCTCATCTAAAAGCTTTGCCTTATCTTCCGATCTAAAAATTAAAGGTGAATCGATTGTCAATCCCATTCCGATCGCCTACTGCTGGAGCTGATCGCTTTCAAACTCGTTTTGCCCTCCACGCTTGCTCTCATCCAATGGAACAAATGATGGCGCTACTATCTTTGATCGAAGGAGGTGTCTTAGAGCGTCATCCTCTGCTGAAAGTAGGATTGCTGGAGTCTGGCTGCGGCTGGCTTCCCTACTGGCTGTGGCGGCTCGATCGCGAATATG
The DNA here is from genome assembly GCF_028330895.1 of Kamptonema animale CS-326. Taxonomy (NCBI): domain Bacteria; kingdom Bacillati; phylum Cyanobacteriota; class Cyanophyceae; order Oscillatoriales; family Microcoleaceae; genus Kamptonema; species Kamptonema animale. Next base: position 1,631 of record NZ_JAQMUA010000166.1, read on the forward strand.
AAGATTTGCTATGGGAAGTGGCCGATCGTGTCAAAATGAAGCCATCCGAATATTTTCGCCGCCAGTGCTTCATTGCGATCGAGCCTTCCGAGCCTTATTTAGCCCAACTGATAGACGCGATCGGTTCAGATAACTTAATCTTTGGCTCTGATTATCCTCACATGGATCATAAGCCTAATGTGGTTAAGGAAATGGTGGCTCTAGAAGAGGAACTTTCTCAGGAAATTGTGCATAAAATTGTTTGGGATAACCCGGCTCGTTTTTATGGCTTGAATTGAACCCAGAAATGGGGATGGGGGGGATGATTTGAGGGTTTATTTTATTCCTTATACCAATTCCTCGATCTACAGCTACAGATTTGACCCCCCCTGTTCCCCTTGCCAAGGGGGGACGGCGAAACCGGGGGGTAGAGATTTGTAGTCATAGTTTCAAGAATTGGTATTAAACAATTGCTTAAAATGGACAACTATCAGCTTCTCTCCAAGATTTATGAAAGCTCTAATTCATTAGTCTATCGGGCTGTCCATAAATCTAGCCACGATCCCGTTATCCTGAAAATTCTCAAGGAAGATTATCCTAGTCCCTCAGAATTAACTCGATATAAACAAGAATACGAAATTACCCGCTCCCTCCAAAAAATTGATGGCGTAATC
>NZ_JAQMUA010000167.1:0-10189 GCF_028330895.1 Kamptonema animale CS-326
TCCTTCTTCCTTCTTCCTTCTTCCTTCATCATGTCATCGTTAAAAAAACTTGCTCTTCGGGGTGCAGCTTGGACAATTGCTGGGTATGGAATGAGCCAGATTTTGCGGTTTGGTAGCAATGTCATTCTAGCTCGCCTGCTCTACCCAGAACTCTTCGGTCTCATGGCCTTAGTAAATATTTTTATCATCGGTCTTCACCTATTTTCAGATATTGGCATCGGGCCAAGCATCATCCAGAATAGGCGCGGGAACGAGCCAGATTTTCTCAATACGGCCTGGACTTTGCAGATCGTTCGGGGTTGTACCCTGTGGTTTTGTTGCTTGTTATTGGCAAAACCGATTTCCCTGCTATACGGAGAACCACAGCTTTTTTTGCTGCTACCTGTGGTGGGTTTAAGTACGGTTATTTCTGGGTTTAACTCCACTTCTTTGTATACTCTCAATCGCCAGATGGCGATCGCAAAGTTGGCAATTTTTGAGCTAGGAGGTCAGGCGGTTTCAATTGCGGCGATGATTACTTGGGCGTGGTTTGATAAAAGTATTTGGGCTTTGGTAGTTGGGACGCTGGTGGGTAGTTTAATTCAATTAATCTGGAGTCATTGGTTGAATTTGGCAACACCTAACCGCTGGGTATGGGATCGAGAGGCGGCTAGCGCAATCTTTTCTTTTGGCAAGTGGATTTTTGTTTCGACGGCTGTAACGTTTCTGGCCGAACAAAGCGATCGCCTCATGTTAGGAAAAATGATTTCCTTTGAGTTATTAGGCGTTTACGGCATTGCTTTTATCATTGCTGATATACCGCGTCAGGTTGTTTTAGCTGTCAGTAGTAAAGTGCTTTTTCCGGCTTTTTCACAGCTTGCTGAGCTCCCGCGTCCAACTTTTCGGGCTAAAATTCTCAAAAACCGTCAGCCGATTTTGCTCGCAGTGGCGTTAGGCGTAGCGCTATTAGTTAGCTTTGGGGATTTTTTGATTCTCGCGCTCTATGATAGTAGGTACTCCAATGCTGCTTGGATGTTACCGGTGTTAGCTTTGGGGATATGGCCTCGAATTTTGACACAGACAATTGACCAGGTATTGTTTGCGATCGGCAAGAGTTACTATCCTGCTTATGGCTGTGTTTTAAAGTTTATTTTTATGGTGGTGGGACTACCAACGGGGTTTTATTTTGGGGGTATGCTGGGGGCGATCGCAGTAGTTGCACTCAATGATTTGCCATTTTACGCGGCTATAGTTTATGGTTTGGAACGCGAGGAGTTAAGCGCTGCTAAGCAAGATATTCAGACTACAGGGTTATTTCTGGCTTTGCTAGTAGTTGCGATCGGCATTCGCTTGGCTTTGGGACTTGGACTTCCTGGGGCGACAGTGTTTCCCTAAAGGCAAAGATTTGAAAAAGACCTAACCCCCCTGTCCCCGAATCACCTCTCCCTACTCTCTCCTAAAAGGAGAGGGAAAGGGATAAATGTTTTTCGGGAAGAGGGAAAAGGAATAAATGTTTTTCAGGAAGAGGGAAAAGGAATAAATTGATTATTGGGAAGGGGGTAGAAGTCTTTTTCGCTCTTTATGAAAAACCGGGATGAGCCCAAATCGTAGTGACTACGTAAGTCATAATTAGGCAAACCGACGGCGCAATAGAGGTTGAATTCCTAATAGCGCCACAACATCAAAAGCCAGCAATACTAACAATGCACCGCCAAAAGTAACATCGCCCCAAGGTGCTTGCATAACTACACTAGCTAATGACCAATTGCTGTGAAGATACAGGTAGCGAATGGGTTCGATCGCGTAACTTAGAGGGTTAAGGGTGACAACAACTTGCAACCAGTGAGGCATGAAAGACAGCGGTGCGAGGGCTGTACTGGCAAATAATAAAGGCAAGTTGGTGACAAAGATTACGGCTATGAGTTCGACGTGACCAGGTAAAGCAAAGGTTAAGCCTAAGCTGATTCCTGTCACGCCTAACACTAAGAGGAAAATAATCAATGCGATCGCCATTAATCCTGCGAATCCTGGTAGTCCCGCGCCCAAAAATGCGCCCGCTGCTACAATTGCCCCGGTTTGGATGAAGCTGAGGGTAACGATGAAAATCGCTGAGGCTAAAACAATTGAAAACCTAGAAGCTAGAGGCGCGACTAATAAACGGTTCAGGAAGCCGAATTCGCGGTCAAACATAACTGGTAAACCAGCATTTAGGGCACCTGCAAAGGCGGTGAAGACGATTACACCTGCACCGAGAAATTGCCCGTAATTCTGACTTTCGCCAAATAAGCCAGCGGGTGCATTTTGAAATAGGGCTCCGAACAATACTAACCACATCAAGGGCTGAATAATACCTGCAATTAGCGTTGAGGGTCGCCGCTGCAACTGAATGAACAGTCGCCGGGTTAAGGCTAGGGTTTCTTGAATGAAGTCGCCTAGCAGGGATGTGGAGGTGTCGGCGGATGCTGTTGAGAGTGGCCGCTGCTGGTTGAGGTTAGGTTGGGGGGATGTAACTGTACTGCTCATAATTGCTTAGGACTGCTTTTGTCTAATTATTACTAGAGTAGCAAGTCTGGAGATATTGGTGGTGCGATCGCGCTCGCCTAAAGGCAAAAACCGCACTGTCCCTGTAGCGCCTTTAGTCGTAAAATTTGGATTAGGCAGCACTTTCTAAACTATTTATTCTCAAAGGTATGATTTCAAAATTCCCAAATTAGTGCTGTTCTAAGATATTTTCATCATAAATATCATCAAAAATTAATTGGAGTATGTGGAGACGTTTTTCTTCTAATTTGAGCTTAATAGGTATTGGTATCGCACTGATAGCGATCGCTTTTATCAGCATCTCCTTTCTTCCTTCCCAAGTTGAAAGTAGTCTCAGTACATTTTTTGGCAAACTTGGCAGAGGCGGTATTGATGTGACAATCACCAACACCTATAGACGCATTGCTGCCGATCGCTTTCTCCTTCAAAGTGTCTACCTTTTCCTCACAGGAATTGTTTTGCTGGTAGCAGGATTATTCAGAACTAGAAGTCATTGAGATTAGCTAGGAGCAAAAATAGCAGCGATCGCCTGGGATTTTGACAGTAGCACAGGAATCAGATAGTTAGATATAAATCGTTTCCCCTAAAATGTATATATTTAGATCAAATGCTGATATTCAGATGAGCTTTCCTATCGAGGTAGTAATTGCACGAGGCGGGTTGGATGCCAGTCGTCCCCGGCTAATGGAGTTTTGCGATCGCATCCATTCTCGCCTAGCCTACCAACAGGCATTAAAACGGAGTGGTACATACCAGCTTGCGAGTTGACTGGAACAGTTAGTTTTTGGAGGATGACCCTATGGTAGATCGACACCCATTGCTTTTACGCGCCGAACAGATTGCTGCGAATCTGCAACCCTTTTCCCACCCCTGGAATGCCAATTCTGAACTATCGGGAACTCAGTTAGCAAAAGCTGTTGGCCTAAAACGTACAGGAGTCAATTTTATCAAAGTTCCACCTGGCAAAGAATCTTTCATCTATCATTCTCACTATCGCGAGGAAGAATGGATTTACATTCTATCGGGGTACGGCGTTGCAGAGATTGGTGAAGAAGAATTTGAAGTTAACCCAGGAGATTTCATGGGATTTCCCACACCTTCGGTTGCTCATCATCTCAGAAATATCGGGGATGAGGATTTGGTGTATCTAACAGGAGGAGAAAATCTGGATGTGGAAATTGCAGAGTTTCCGCGTCTGGGGAAGCGGATGATTCGACGCGAAGGAGCGATCGAAATCTATGATTTCTCCGATGCTAAACCTTTTGGAACGTTGGATACATAATGATTAATTACTCCCTATGAAGAAACTCAGTATTGACTCCGAGCGTAATAAAATATGCAATTGCAACAACGACTGACTGAAATCGACCTTGATGCCTATTTTCAACGAATTGGCTATAGTGGTGACTGCTCGCCCCGGCTAACAACGTTACAGGCAATTCACCAAAGACATTCCCAAACGATCGCCTTTGAAAACCTCAATTCACTTCTGAAACAACCTGTTTTGCTGGATTTAGCATCCTTGCAACAAAAACTAATCCGTGAGAGACGCGGCGGCTATTGTTTTGAGCAAAATTCACTGTTGCGGGATGTTTTGCTTGCTCTTGGCTTTCAGGTAAAGAATTTGGCAGCCCGTGTGCTGTGGAATTTGCCAGAAGGAACGATCGTACCTCGCAGTCATATGGTGCTGTGGGTCAATATTGATGGAGAGCCATACATTGCAGATGTGGGATTCGGAGGATTAACGCTCACCACGCCGCTTGCTTTGACAGCGGATATTGAACAAGCTACATCCCATGAATCATTTCGATTGATGGCAACGGATGGCCGCTACATTATGCAAGCATATATCAAGCAGGAGTGGAAATCCCTTTATAGATTCGATCTTTACGAGCAAGAATTACCCGATTATGAGGTGAGTAATTGGTATGTTTCCACTCATCCTAACTCGATTTTTGTTACTAACTTGATGGCTGCAAAACCGGATTCAAATTGTCGTTATGCCTTGTGGAATAATCAGTTTACAGTGCATTATTTGGACGGTAGAACAGAACATCTTGTCCTTTCAACGGTTGCAGAGTTACGCGCTACCCTTGAGAATATTTTTGGTCTCAACTTAGGAGCGATCGCTGACCTCGATCCGATGTTACAACAGTTAATTGAACGCTCGCGTGCAAAGTAATCCCTTTTTTGTCGCTTTGAGCAGACAAAAAGTTAAGCAGAAAGCAAACTGCGAACAGAAAAAAGTAGGATGAAAGTCAGAAAATTATCCATTAATTGGATTAATTCCTATAACTTTTATCGCCAGCCACGAATGGGAAATACCTCTAACTAATGAGAGATTAAACAGTAAAAAATGTAGGATTGAATGAGCAATCATAAATTTTTCAGAGAACTTTTCTTGCGTCGTGCCATTCTCCCACCAAGGATGTTGTTTCCAAGGTAAAGTTAATAGAGATGGAGCCGCTGGATGCTAAGGTTGAGGTTTAACTAGCCCAGCAGCCAACTGCAACCGAGACTGCGATCGTCCACTTCAACCAGGATTAAGACTCACAAAAGTCTGGATTGCAGGTCACTACACCTAGTCAAGCGCTACGCGCAGTCACTCGCCTTCGCGATCGCACAAATATCCTGTCTGTGCGTAAATCCTAAACTCAATAGTTTCTGATTCTTGGCTCTATTCTGCAATTTCTCATTCACCAATAACTCAAATAGGAGAAATACCTGATGTCTACATTCAAATACAACCGTCTAGACAAGAATAATGCTGCGGTTTTGCTAGTAGATCACCAAACTGGACTGTTCTCACTCGTGCGTGATATTGGTGCCGCTGACTTCAAAAATAATGTGCTGGCGCTGGCAAGTGCAGCCAAATTTTTCAACCTGCCTACAATTTTGACAACTAGCTTTGAGCAGGGCCCGAATGGAGTTATCATGCCTGAACTGAAGGAGAAATTCCCAGATGCTCCCTTTATTCCGCGCCCCGGACAGATCAACGCTTGGGACAACGAGGACTTTGTTAAAGCAGTAGAAGCAACTGGCAAGAAGCAATTGATAATTGCCGGAATTGTTACTGATGTCTGTGTTACTTTTTGTGCGCTTTCGGCATTGGAGGCAGGTTATGACGTTTTTGTTGTCACCGATGCCTCTGGAACCTTTGATGAAGCCTGTCGCTATGCAGCTTGGGATCGAATGTCTCGTGCTGGAGTTCAATTAGTCAATTGGTTTAGCGTTGTGTGTGAATTGCACCGTGATTGGCGCAACGATATTGAAGGATTAGGTAGTCTCTTAGCAGGGTTTATTCCTGACTACAAAAACCTGATGACCAGTTATACAGCAACGGCAAATACTGGGGTTCCCAAGTAGTGATAAATTGCCTACTTTAGCTCGTGTTTAGCTGAGTTGGTATTGTCATCGTTAGGTTATCAACTTTACTAAGACTTACACTCATGGCTCCAGAAACCGGGTTTTTGGGATCATGTATGGGTTCGGGTGAAGTATTTTCGTAAAAAAACCCGGTTTCTTTGGTTGGGTGCGTAAGTCCAGTTTACTTGAAACGTAGCGATGACAACTAATTCGTTGTAAATTACGTAGAGTGTATTTTTAATAGTTCTTAGTCAAGGATTGCAAGTCTTTAAATTTTATGCCCGAAGAACCGTTGGCGATCGATATAAGTGAAGAAAACTATCTAGTCACCGCTATCATCTCTCATGTAGTGAAACCGGGGCGCGAGCAAGGTTACGAAGCATGGTTTCATGGCATCGCCGCTGATGCACGAAAATTCAAGGGACATCTGGGTGTCAGCACTATTCGACCCCAGCATCACGCTCATCCTGAGTACGTGGTGATTCTCAAGTTCGATTGTTACGACAATCTCAAAACTTGGCTAGAATCTGATGTTCGGCGAGAGTGGATTGAGAAATTACAGCCGTTGATTGAAAAGCCAGAAGATATTCAAACTCTGACCGGATTGGAAACCTGGTTTACGCTCCCTAACAGGTCGATGAAGGCTCCACCCCCTCGCTACAAAATGGCTTTAGTGACATGGTTGGGAGTGTTTTTTACGATTTCTATTCTCAATCGTTTGCTGGTACCACTACTAGCCGGACTTCCTGCATTGCTCAAAACTCTGATTGTTACAGGTCTCACTGTTATCCTGCTCACCTATTTAATTATGCCCCGCCTAACACAATTATTTCGCAAATGGTTGTATCCCATTCCCTAAAATGATATGAATTTGTATCGTAACTTTATGACTTATTTGTGCTGAAAGAACCTGATTTTATGGAGTAAAAACTATTGCCAAATACCTACAGCAAGCCATCCATTTCTAAATCTTCAATGATTTGTAACCCGCGCGGATCGCCAACTCGCAACAGCGATGACTTGGCATCTTCTTGCACACTAAAATCTTGGTCTTCTTCTAAAGCTTCAATCAAACCATCGATCGCGCCAGCATAAACCACATTATTTGGCAATTCGCGGCACAGTTGACCGATCGCCCAAGCACAATTACTCCGCACCGCCGCTACAGAGTCTCGCCGCAAAGCTTCAATTAAGGGAGGAACAGCGCCGATCGCTACATCATAACCGACAGTTGCCATCTGACCGAGGGAACTAGCCGCCCACAGCCGCACAGCCGAAATATCAGTTTTCAGGGCATCAATCAGGGGAGCTAAGGATCTGCGATCGCGACAATTTCCCAAGGCCCAAACCACGCCTTTGCGGACATAACCGTTCCAATCACGGTTGAGTTGGTCGATCAGCGCTTCCACCGCATCCCGGCTGGGGTTGCGCCCCAAGGCATAGGCCGCACTCACCCGCACTAAAGGACAGCCATCTCGCAATAGGCGAATTAAATGGGGGATGGCGCGAGCGTCTTGGAGTTCGCAAAACGCCCTCGCTGCGATCATGCGCTGCTGAGCTTCTGGAGATTCCAGCAAAGGCAGCATTTCCTCTGGATCTGGCTGTGGGGGTTCCGATTCCTCCAAACGATCCAAAGGGCTTTCGAGTTCAGCGTCAGTATTAATTGCGCTTAGGTAGTCATCATCATCCATAAATCTAACTTTACCGCACTAGGGCGGATCGAAAGCAGAGACTTAGGCAACTAGCACACTTGAATGAGCTTAGAGGGTGCGCCAGACTTTCCTTATAGATCGCTCTAATAAGAGTTCGCGTCTCTGAAACACCGTATTTTTGCCTAATTAGTCTACCCGCTCGCTGGAATAACGGCTTTTAATCTCAGAGTTGAAAAACTTTCCAGTAGAGTCAGCGTCCCGCAAAGATTCCCAAGTTTTCTCCTCTACATCAGCATATTGATAAACAGCGCCACTGGCAAATTCTATTTGTAAAGTTTGGCTATCTGCATCATAACCAATCGCTTGTGCCATAGAGGAACTAACAGGGAGCATAGCAATTGGCTCTGGGATTGAGGTAATTTGGTTTGCTTCAATGCTACCGCTTAGATCGTTATTAGCAATAAAGGCAACTTCTTGCAGCCCGTGTAAAGCAGCTTCTGGAGCCTCAATCTCAATGTACTCTACCTCCTCTCCTCGGTCTATTAACAACCTTAACTGACCGTTAGAATGACCGACTCCCAATATATTGCTTAAGTCAATCTTAGTTAGCTTCATGGGAAAGTTCCTTTCAGCGATTGAATTCACATTAAAAAAATCTCAGTTTCCCAGCTTTAGTAACTGGGAAACTGTGATTTTATACATTAAAACTTTATCGTAAGTTGGCGAAAAAGTCAAGGATAAAGACCGCGATCGCTCAGCGCTTGAGCCACGCGGCCAACGCCTAGCATATAAGCCGCTAGCCGCAAAGACACCTCCCGCGCCTTAGCCAGTTCGCTGACTCGGTGATAAGCTTGCACCATCAACCCTTCCATTTCACGGTTTACCCGTTCCTCGTCCCAAAATACATAGGATTGACCTTGCACCCATTCCAAGTAACTGACCACCACCCCGCCAGCATTCGTTAAAATATCTGGCAAAACCTTTATCCCACGCGCTTCTAACATCTGATCTGCGATCAAAGTAACAGGAGCATTCGCCGCTTCTGCTACGATTTTGGCTTGGACGCGATCGCAGTTTTCCTCAGTAATTTGGTCTTCCAAAGCTGCGGGAATCAGCACATCACAAGGCAGCGTCAACAATTCAGCATTGCTTACCGCCACCCCACCAGGAAAACCGACGATGCTGCGATTATTTTGTTGAGCATACAGTTTCACAGCAGGGATATCTAAACCTTCAGGAGCAAATAGTCCGCCGTTCACATCTGAGACTGCTAAAATCTTAGCCCCCTCTTCGTGCATGAGTACAGCAGCGGAGCTACCCACATTCCCGAACCCTTGAATCGCGACTCGCGCTCCCGCCAAAGTCTGACCCTGTTCCAGCAGCGCCTCGCGGACGGTAATCATCACACCGCGTCCCGTTGCCATTTCGCGACCCTTAGAACCGCCGATAGACAAGGGTTTGCCCGTTACAACTCCCGGCACTGCATGACCCACATTCATAGAATAAGTGTCCATCATCCAAGCCATTTCGCGAGAGCTAGTACCCATATCAGGGGCTGGAATATCAACAGCCGGGCCTATATCTTTAATCAATTCAGTAGTGTAACGGCGGGTAATGCGCTCTAACTCACCAACACTGTAGTTAGAAGGATCGATGGCAATTCCGCCCTTAGCGCCGCCGTAGGGAATGCCCAATAAAGCACATTTCCAGGTCATCAACATCGCTAGAGCAGATACTTCTTGCAGAGTAACAGAGGGATGGTAGCGAGTCCCACCTTTGTAAGGGCCAAGGACATTGGAGTGCTGTACGCGGTGGCCCGCCAAAACTTGCACTTCACCGCTGTCTAGTTTTATGGGAATGGAGACAGTGACTACTTTCCGAGGCTGTTCGAGAATTATCAGCAAGCCCGGATCTATTTGCAATAAGTTACCCGCCAGTTGCAGGTAAGTGCAACTCCGATCCATAGGACAGATGTAAGCGGGCGAGGGAGATTCTTTTGGTCGTAGCGATGTTGTAACCATAGCAACCCTCCTGCGGGGTATGTAGGTAAATTTAATCTCTATACCTAAGCTAACTTGACATTCTGAAGAAAATATAAATTGGTAAAAATCGTTACAGTTATTCGTGAGTAAAAATGATAATGCTTAAAAATAAGTAAAAAAGCTCATTGACAAATTAGCCACATTATTAAATTAGCGACTTTTTCGTTTTTATCTAATTTTTAGTCCTGTAGATAAGTAGTCGGACATAATTAAAGGTAGGGTGGGCGCTCGCCGACCACTATATTCTGCTATGAGTTACAGGCTTGTTGCGGCGAGCGCCCACCTTACAATTTATAGCGTTTATTTATGTCCGACTACTTACAAGGGGTAGTTTCGCCAGTATTTCCAATATTTAAAGCCCACAGCTTCCTTACCTGCCTTGACGCTATAAGCACAATGCGATCTGTTATCTGTTACCTTTGCCAGCCCCCAGATTAGTAATACTTATCTGCCTCATCACTAACAATATACTTAAAAAGCCTTTACAAACCGAAATAAAAGCGTTAATCTAATATTCATCGGGGAACACAAGCCCCACCGAACCTTGAAAAATACATAAAGCAATCATAAGCACATGACAACTACCTTACAACAGCGCGAAAGCGCTAA
>NZ_JAQMUA010000168.1:0-4589 GCF_028330895.1 Kamptonema animale CS-326
CACTAACCACTAACCACTAAAACAATCTTAACTGCCTAGACTTGACCAATCGACATTTAGATTCTCAAGGATCAGTGAGGAGTTGTAGATTTGCAGAATAATCAGCAAGAAAACGAAAAACAGCCCCATGAAAACTCCCATTAGTAGGGTTGTGCCCCAACCAGGAGCCACCTTACCGTACTCAGAATTTAGGGGTTTGAGTATATCTCCCAACAAAGTGCGTTGTGCCATAAGTCACCTGTGATGAATCTCTACAGAAATATTTAATGTTTTGTAATATTATAGGGGGATAGCACTCATAATTTTTTTTATCTTATGGAACCTGCAACAGTTCTTAGCATTTCTCTGGGCTTATGCCTTGTAGCTATAGCTGGCTTCTCAATCTACACTTCTTTTGGCCCACCTTCTAAAGAATTGAGAGATCCCTTTGAAGAACACGAAGATTAAAGCGCAATCGCACCGGCTCCAGAGCGACCCGGACTAAAAGCCATTTACTGTCTAGGCTATTTTGTCCAGACATGAGGTTTGGCTCCGGGCGCGATTTTAGCTGCACTTCGGCTAAGCTCAGCGGCCGCCGCCAGTGTTAAAATCGAAAACAAGGAAAGAATATTGAATTTTTTGAGATTAAAAATCTTTAGAGTTTTAGCGATCGCATAATGGGCAACACTTTCGGACATCTATTTCGGATTACAACTTTTGGCGAATCTCACGGCGGCGGTGTGGGGGTCGTAATTGACGGTTGCCCGCCCCGACTGGAAATTAGCGCCGCTGAGATTCAATTTGAGCTCGATCGCCGTCGCCCCGGTCAGAGTAAAATTACCACGCCTCGGAAAGAAGCCGATACCTGCGAGATTTTATCTGGGGTATTTGAAGGCAAAACTTTAGGAACGCCGATCGCCATCTTAGTGCGGAACCAAGACACCCGCTCCCAAGATTATGATGAAATGGCGACAAAATACCGCCCATCCCATGCCGATGCGACCTACGACGCTAAATATGGTATTAGAAATTGGCAGGGCGGCGGAAGGTCTTCAGCGAGAGAAACCATCGGGCGAGTAGCAGCAGGCGCGATCGCCAAAAAAATCCTCAAACAATTTGCAGGCGTAGAAATCATCGGCTACGTCAAACGCATTAAAGACATAGAAAGCTTAGTTGACCCCAATACCGTCACTCTAGAACAAGTAGAAAGCAACATCGTCCGCACTCCTGACACAGAATGTGCCGAACGGATGATAGAACTAATAGAAAAAGTACGCCATAATGGGGATTCCATCGGCGGCGTTGTCGAATGTGCCGCTAGGAACGTCCCCAAAGGTCTAGGGATGCCCGTATTCGATAAACTAGAAGCAGACCTAGCCAAAGCAGTCATGTCTTTGCCAGCCAGCAAAGGCTTTGAAATCGGCTCCGGTTTTGCAGGAACACTCCTGACAGGCAGCGAGCATAACGATGAATACTATACTGATAAACAGGGTGCCATCCGCACAGCAACTAATCGCTCCGGCGGAATTCAGGGTGGGATTAGCAACGGTGAAAATATTATATTGCGAGTAGCATTTAAACCAACTGCTACAATTCGTCAAGAACAGCGTACAGTCACCAGCAGCGGCGAAGAAACCTTGCTGGCGGCAAAAGGAAGACACGACCCTTGCGTTTTGCCAAGAGCCGTGCCTATGGTAGAAGCAATGGTTGCTTTAGTGTTGTGCGACCATCTCCTGCGCCATCATGGACAATGTGGAACCTTGAAGCCTGAAGTTTAAAATGGAAATCAGCCCTTCCTCAGTCGCGGCAAATCCCCTGGATTGCCCTCACCCGTCCGAACCAATTGAAAGGATAGACGATTTTGTTGTCCAGTTCTGGGGTGTCCGAGGTAGTATTCCCACCCCTGGAAAAGATACCGTCCGTTACGGTGGCAATACCTCTTGTCTAGAAATGCGAGTAGGAGGAAAACGCCTCATATTCGACGGTGGTACTGGCTTGCGAATGCTGGGAGAACAGTTGCAGCAAGAAATGCCAGTAGAAGCTTATATGTTTTTTACTCACTATCACTGGGATCATATCCAAGGATTTCCTCTATTTGCTCCAGCTTTTATTCCCGGCAATTGCTTTCACATTTACGGATCGATTCCCCCTGATAGCGAGTCGATGAAAAGGCATTTTATTGAACGAGTTTTACACCCAAATTCGCCAGTGCCTTTACAGGGAATACAAGCTGATTTAAGATTCTACGAACTTAAGCGTCACGAGACAATGATGCTTGACGATATTGAAATTAGAACGGGTAGCCTCAACCACCCAAATACTGCAATGGGATATAGGATCACTTGGCGGGGGAAATCAGTTGTTTATTGTTCGGATACTGAACATTTCCCCGATCGTTTAGATGAAAATGTGTATGAGTTAGCCCTTGATGCTGATGTGCTAATTTATGATGCGATGTACACCGATGAAGAGTATCATAATCCCAAATCTCCGAAGGTGGGTTGGGGTCACTCGACTTGGCAGGAAGCTGTAAAAATGGCTCAGGCAGCCGGGGTAAAACGAGTAGTGATTTTTCATCACGATCCTGCTCATAGCGATGATGTTTTGGACAAAATAGGTGAGGAAGTCCAGCACGTTTTCCCGAAGGCTGTTATGGCTCGTGAAGGACTAATTTTGCCGATAGGTTTGTAAAGTTTAATTGTTAATGGCTAATGGCTAATGGCTAATGGCTAATGGCTAATGGCTAATTGCAGTGGGTAATTAGCCATTAGTTGTTAGTAAAAAATATAGAATTTTTACTCAATTCCGAATTATAGCAACCTTCTTGGCACTTAGGGAGTTCTGATTTCCTGCCACTATAGATTCTATTCCCTTCTTCCCCTAGCCCCTAGCTATATTCTATGAAAGCCTACGAATTTCCAGCAAAAGTTACAGCAGAAGGGAAAATCGAATTCCCCGATAATATTTTAAAACACTTGCCAAATAACAAAGAAGTGAGGATTATAGTTTTAGTAAATGAATCGATAGATATAGAAGATAATGAAATAGAGGAAAACGCTGCTTGGCATCGCCTTGCAGGCGAACAACTCTTAGCTGGATATAGTGAGGAAGATGCTATTTACGACAATATTTGAACTATGACAACTTATCAATCAGGAGAGATTCTCTTAGTGTCACTTCCTTTTACTGATGGAACTACTACTAAACTTCGTCCTGTGCTGGTACTTCTAGATACAAGAGATGAAGATATTGTTGTTGCCAGAGTGACAAGTCAAATAACCAGAACAGATTTTGATATTGAAATTATAGAATGGCAACAGGCAGGCTTAGTACGACCTTCTGTAGTTCGCCTACATAAAGTGAATACAATAGAAAAGCGCTTGTTCGCTCGTCATTTGGGAATTTTAACCTCTAGCGATTGGATACAAGTGCGAGACAGAATAAAGCAAATATGGTCTTCTATTTAGTAATTTAAAATCCAAATATTGTCTGATAAAATCATCTGTATCTATCTCTGTGTATCTGCGGTTAAAATCATCAATATCTATTCATGAAAAAAGCTACTAAATCAATTTATTTAACAAATTTAAATCAATACAAAAGTATTGCCTTAATAACGTTTGCGACAATTATGACGGCTTCTAGCATAACTGCTTACAGCCTAGCGCCGCCACCTGGATATACTGCTAAAGGCACTCTAATTGTTAACACTCCACCTGTAAAATTCTCTACTATTGGCGGTGCAATTCTCAAGCAAGGTGAGAAACTAACTACCGATGATTTGCTAGCGGATAATGTAGTAAAAGCAGTAGCAGATGCAGCCAAAATTGATCCGCAGCAAGTCCGCCAAAATGCTAGCATCAAAGTTTCAGAACCAGAAAAACCCTTAGAGATTGCAGTTGAATATCGAGCCAGAGATCGTCAACAAACACTTGCAACAGCAGACGTGCTGATGAAGGCGATAGTTGAAAAAAGCCGCCTGATTAATTTAGATAAATGGCAACTAATTAATCAATCGATTAATCAGCGTTTAGAAGAAGTAACGAAAGAACTCAAACAAGCGGAACAAAACCTAGACCAATTTTATCAAGATGATGAACGAGAGCGATCTCGTCTCGAAGAACAAGTCAAACTTCAGCAAGGAATTTATGATAAAACCCAGAGTGCTTTAGCAGATGCAAAAGCAGCAGAGAAAGAAATAAGCAGTAGTTTAGCAGTCTCTCAAGCTCCACAAGTTATAGCTTATCCAGGTTCTAATCCTATTGTTCCTATTATTTTGGGAAGTGGTTTATTTGTTAGTTTAGCAGTCAGTTTAGGCTTAATTCCGTTATTTGCTGCTTGGAAACAGAAAGCGATTTACAGGAAACAAGAGCAAGATCGCTTGCAAGCAACTTTATATCGGCTAATCCAAGAAGGTAGCGGAGAAATAACTCTTGTTCGTTTTGCAATGGAAACAAAGCTATCCGCTGAGGAAGCTCAGCAATATTTAAATCAACAAGCTGAAGCTTTCAATGCTACTTGTGAAGTTAAAAAAGAAGGCAGTATTTCATATCACTTTAAATACTGATTTAGGACTTACATAAAACTATCCGTAACGCCGCCAACAGGCG
>NZ_JAQMUA010000169.1:0-4909 GCF_028330895.1 Kamptonema animale CS-326
TAAATTATCTCGAACAACATTCTGAACTCGTTCAAGAATTAATGAAGATAACTCCCAATAAACGTCGTTTTTACCAGCAGGGTATACGGGCTGGAATCCTGATTGGGTCTATTTCTTAGGCCTCTCTGTCACCCCCCCAGGATTTTATCGAGAAGGATTAACTTTAGCTATGAATTAAATAATCGAAGTAAAGCAGGGCTTATTATGTGAGGAAGATGGGCCTCTTCTTCATTTCTCACCCCCCTGCTTTTTATAACTTTTTCAGCAAGCCCTAATTACCAGCGAAAGTCGGCGACGTAAGTTACAAAGATTTTTGGATTTACCAAACTTAACTATTTCATTAATTTGGTTTCCATTAATTACTTATTGGTTGACAACTTATTGTCGTGTTGGTTAAAGTTTATCAATCGCGATCGACCGCAGTCAATGGGGGTGTATTAATCTGTTCATGGTGAGCTTAATCTGGGAGCGAAGAGCAATTCCATTATACTGGTCGCTGTTGCCAAAATTAGGAAACAGTAACTTGGAGGAACAAACTACAAATTTAGAGCAAATTTTACCATTATTTTCAGAATATAAAGTTATCGTTTTAGGAGACCCTGAATTTTGTTCTGTTGATTTAGGAAACTGGCTTAAATCAAAGGGTGTGTCGTTTTGCTTGAGACTCACTTGAAGGGAGCAGCCTCAAAGGAAACAGACTTATTAATATGATTCTCCTGATGACGCTTGCCTACACTTCGGCAATATTTCAAGGCACTGAATTGAGAAAAAAGCAGGTACAAAAATACATATCTCGTCGTAAAGAACCAAAGAAAAAATATCGTAGACGGAGTACATTTGGTGTTGGCGTAGATGCCGAAAAGTGGGTTGATTATCTAGAACAATATGCTTTGGAGATCCAACAGTTAATGAAGTTAACTCCTTCTAAACGTCACTTTTATGAACAAGGTCTGAGGGCTGCAACCCTGATTCGGTCTATATCCTAAGCCTCTTTGTCACCCCCCCAGGCGTTCAGCACGAATTCCGTCCATAATTTCCTGAAAATCTGGATCGTCTTTAAACACACCCGCAAATTGCATCCAGGCGGGTTCTGAAGCTTGAATCGGGACTTCCCAGGAAAGAGCTTCAATATGCTTAAGTCGTTCTAAAAATGTGGTTTGAATTTGGGTAATTGCTTCTTCCCGACTTGCTGCTTCAACTCGACATTGCGGAAACTCAAAAATAGAAGCAGAAATCTGTCCTGAAGAAAGGGTTTCTAACAGGAGTGTGACTTTCAATTCGCTAGAGGGTTCGGGTTGCAATATATTGAAGCTTGTTATCATGTTTAAATAATGCTGGGACAACTCATCTTTTTACCGCACTCAAGATTTGCTTACTGTGACTTCCTCACGCACAGATGTGGTAATGGCTTCTATCAAAAATAATCGCTCACTAATTGACAAATTAAGCGTTGATTTCACTAATTCTTGCAAAGATAATTCTTTTGTATTTTCTGAAGAATTATCATTCTGAACTGGCGAGACAGTATCATAAAAACTTAAACGTTTGACTGAAGTATTATGCTCTAAATTTTTCTTCATCTCTGCGAGTAGAAGCTCTAAAAATTTAATATCGTTCCCTAGATCGGCAGCCTCATCCTCATCCTCCTCTACATCTTCAATTACCTGCAAACGTTGTTGATAGGCATTGATTTGATGTTCAATGGCTTCTATAATAAACCTGAAATCTTTAAATGATAGATTCATGTTAGTTACCTTCCCAAGAATAAATTGAATAAATTGAATAAATGAATAAATGGAATAAATGAATAAGTGAATTTCTCTACTCTAATCAAAAATTTCAAATCTACTATTTTTTATGGTGATTCCTGTTACTTTATAGAAAAAACTAATCAAACATAGCATTAATTACATTTGTAGGTTGGGTTTTAAAACTTAAAACCCAACCTCTCACGAACTTATTCTAGTTTACAGAACAATGTGCCTATACTGTGAAGTAACTCTTTGTATTGCACTAGAGGCATCGGTCTACTTGGCTGGAATAACCAATGACCAGGACGGTCATTAACTAATTCCAGTTCTGATGGAATGTCAGTACCCTCGTCTAATTTCCACCAGTTTTTTCCTGAACCTGGAGTCTCAAAGGTTGATATTCCTTCTGAGCGCGATATTCCTCCTGATAACCTTCCTTCTTCTAAAATAAGCATAACCCATAATTCATCTTGCTGTTCATAAACGGTAATATCTTTATTGGGTCTGACATTATCCATTCTAGGTGAACTAGCATTCCCTTGTCGATACAGGGCAACGGGTGTTTGAGCCATTTTTTTAGGCATTTTAACTCCTCACAATTTTTAACATAAACGCAGGGTTTGGCCTTTTGGTATGACCTTGCGTTTTGAATATAAATGGTCAATTGTGGGAATTGCGGAATGATGAAATGAGCGTTTAGTTAATTTCGCTTCAGAGTTAAAGTTATGCCTATGCTAAAAACCGTTACCAAAATAACAGGGCAGGCCCAAAAGCCCGCCCCATCAAACTAGCGATTAGTAATCGAAATCACCACCGCCCATACCACCACCAGCACCAGCAGGAGCGCCATCCTTGGGCTCAGGCTTATCAACGACGATACACTCAGTCGTCAATACCATGCCAGCAATAGAAGCCGCATTTTGCAAAGCGGAACGAGTCACCTTCGCAGGGTCAACGATACCAGCTTCAAACATATCTACAAACTCATTAGTAGCTGCATTGAAACCAACATTAAATGGCTTCTCTTTCACGCGCTCGGCGATTACAGCACCATTCAAACCGGCATTCTCAGCAATCCGCTTCAGAGGAGCAGCCAGAGCCCGTGCCACAATCAAAGCACCGGTTAATTCTTCACCCTTCAGACTGCTATTTGCCCACTCTTCTAACTGAGGTGTCAGGTGAGCTAAAGTTGTACCACCACCGGGAACAATACCTTCTTCCACAGCAGCTTTAGTAGCGTTGATCGCATCTTCTAAACGCAGTTTGCGATCCTTCATTTCAGTTTCAGTCGCAGCGCCTACCTTGATTACAGCTACGCCACCGGCCAACTTAGCCAAGCGCTCTTGTAGCTTTTCTTTGTCGTAGGAAGACTCAGTTTCGTCCATCTGGCGGCGGATTTGTTCGCAGCGAGATTTGACAGCAGCTTCGTTACCTTCGGCGACAATTGTAGTGTTGTCCTTGGTGATAGCGATGCGGCGTGCTTTACCTAGCATATCCAGCTTGGTATTGTCAAGCTTCAAGCCAGCATCTTCGGTGATTACTTGACCGCCAGTCAACACGGCGATATCTTCAAGCATGGATTTGCGGCGATCGCCAAAACCAGGGGCCTTAACAGCAGTGACGTTCAAAACGCCGCGCAGTTTGTTGACAACCAGAGTAGCTAAAGCTTCTTTCTCAATATCTTCAGCGATGATCAGCAACGGACGACCAGCGCGTGCTACTTGTTCTAATACGGGAACTAAATCCTGTACCAGAGCGATTTTCTTGTCAGTTAACAAGATGAAAGGTTCTTCTAGAATTGCTTCCATCCGTTCAGTATCGGTGACGAAATAAGGAGAGATATAGCCTTTGTCAAAGCGCATCCCTTCAGTGATTTCGAGCTCGGTGGTCATGGATTTGCCTTCTTCGAGGGAAATCACACCTTCCTTACCGACTTTATCCATTGCGTTGGCAATCATTTGGCCAACTTCATCGTCGTTACCGGCGGAAATTGCACCAACTTGAGCGATCGCCTTGGAATCTTCTACTTGTTTGGCGTGTTCGGCAATCTTTTCTACTAAAAAGCTAGTCGCCTTGTCAACACCGCGCTTCAGAGCGATCGCGTTTGCACCAGCAGCTACGTTCCGCAGGCCTTCCTTGACCATAGCGTGAGCCAGAACAGTTGCAGTCGTGGTGCCATCGCCAGCAGCATCATTAGTTTTGGAAGCAGCTTGACGGATCAGAGCCACACCAGTATTTTCAACATGGTCTTCCAATTCAATTTCTTTAGCGATGGTAACGCCATCATTAACAATTTGAGGAGCGCCAAATTTCTTCTCTAGAACTACATTACGACCTTTAGGGCCGAGGGTGACGGCCACTGCTTCGGCCAGAATGTCCATACCGCGTTCTAGAGCGCGACGTGCATTTTCGTTGTAGATGATACGCTTAGCCATAGTTTTCGACTCCAGTAAGTGAAATTTGTTTGTAATTTGAAAAATTTGCTAATTGCTAATCGCTAATTGCTCTTAACCATTAAGCTAATGCCATAAGGAATTAACCCGCTAATTAGCCATTAGCCATTAGCCATTAGCTATTTAGTCAACGATCGCCAGAATATCTTTTTCGGCAAGTAAGACATATTCATCAGTGCCGAGTTTGATGTCGGTACCAGCGTACTTGGAGTAAAGAACCTTGTCGCCAACCTTGACATCCATTTCACAGCGAGTGCCGTCATCGTTGCGCTTGCCGGGGCCCACTGCTGCAATTTCCCCTACTTGGGGCTTTTCTTTGGCGTTGTCGGGTATATAAATACCACCAGCCGTCTTTTCTTCGCTAGCGCTTACTTTCACGAACACGCGCTCGCCTAACGGTTTAACGGTAGAAACACTTAGAGATACTGCTGCCATACAAAATCCTCGCTTATTACAGCCTTTGCAAATTTTTAAGAGTTAAGCCTTCCAGGGAGAGGGTAAGTATTTTTACTCTGCACCTTCTGCCTTTTGGCTTATTTCTTTGAGAGTTAGCACTCTCGACTCCTGAGTGCTAATTTAACTGGTTAAGGTGGCGATCGCAACTAATTTCTCAGTACGGGTTCCCGAACTAATTTAGGGGAGGACTTACACAAAACTCTTTGTAGAAGGGGCTAGGGGCTAGGGCTAGGGAAGAGAGAGGGAGGA
>NZ_JAQMUA010000170.1:0-24338 GCF_028330895.1 Kamptonema animale CS-326
CTCGAAACTGCGATCGCAGCTTACACTGCTGCATTAGAAGTTTACACCCGCGATTCCTTTCCCCAACAATGGGCTCAGACGCAAAATAATCTGGGTGCTGCCTACCGTCAAAGAATCAGGGGAGACAAAGCTGAGAATATTGAAATGGCGATCGCATTTTACACCGCCGCCCTCGAAGTCTACACCCGCGAAGCTTTTCCCCAATATTGGGCAATGACGCAGAATAATTTGGCAACTGCCTACGCTAACAGAATTAGGGGAGACAAAACTGAAAATATCGAAATGGCGATCGCATTTTTCACTGCCGCCTTAGAAGTTTACACCCCCGAAGCTTTTCCCCAAAACCATACTCAAACCTTACTTAATTTGGAGCTTGCCTATCAACAAGTTTCCAACTTACAGTTATAGCGCTTCGCGCTGGAGGGCAAGCTTCAACCAGAGAAAGTAAAACCATTGACTTGACTAATTAACTAATTAGTTATATAGTAGTATCACAGGTGCAAATTGCACCAACTTGAGAACGAATCAAAATGGACAACAGTTTTCCCCTCGACAGTCCTTCCATCTCCCGTCGGCAATTGCTCAATTTTTTGACGGGTGCAGTGGTGGCCTCCACTGCGGGAGCCGCACTTTACCCACTAGCCAAATACTTTATCCCACCGACAGAAAGCGGCGCAGGAGGAGCAATTATCGCCAAAGATAAATTAGGCAATCCCATTCCTGCCAGCCAGATATTAGCAGAACCCCCTGGAACTCGCGCTTTAGTTGCTGGGTTAGCTGGCGAACCTACTTATTTAATTGTGAAACAAGACGGCGCGATCGACAATATCGGAATTGTCGATAACTGCACCCATTTAGGTTGTACATTTCCTTGGAATGAAACCGACCAACAATTTCAATGTCCCTGTCATGGTTCTCGCTATAGTCCTGATGGTTCTGTCGTGCGTGGGCCCGCACCTCTCCCACTGAAATTAGTTCGCGTCACCGTTGAAAACAACACAATTTTGATGGCTCCTTGGACAGAAATTGACCCGCGAACTGGGAAAACTCCCTGGTGGATTTAAGGATAAATCAATTAATCAACTGTAGGACAAAATTAATGTTTCAAAACGTAACCGAATCTCTAGCAATTGGTAATATTGTTTCCCCGGAAGAACTGAAAGAAATTCACCAACAAGGCTACCAAACCATCATTGATTTGTGTACAATCAGTGAAGGCAATCAATTGAATGCAGAAGAAATCAAACAACTGGGATTTGAATTTGTTAGTCTGCCCATCGATAGACTAAACTTAAGTCCAGCCACTCTCGAAGGCTTTATCCAAGCCGTTGATGCCGCACCCAAACCAATTTATACGCGATGTGCGTCAGGTTTACGAGCCGGAGTAATGACTTTATTAACTTTAGCTATTGAACAAAACTGGACGGAACAGCATTATTTAGAGCGTCGGCAGGCTTTGGGACTGGAACACAAGCCTAATTGCCCCTTGGAAGCTTATGCTCATCAGTATTTTCAGTCCCAGACAACCTCAAAAGTTTAGCAAACTTCCCACCTAAATCGCCATCTCAGTTAAAGATTTTCAACCATTGAAAGTAACTGACGCATCAACCCTAAATCATCAACACTTTAAAGAGCAGGAGAAGCCATGAAAATCGCCTTATCTAGTCAAAATAAAACAGCTATCACAGAACACGCTGGACATTGCCGCAAGTTTTGGATTTACGAAACTAACGCCACAGAAATTCTGGGAAAGGAACTTTTAGAATTATCTCCAGCACAATCTTTTCACGATAGTTCACCCGATGAATCCCATCCTTTAGATGATGTACAAGTTTTGATTGCTGGGGGAATGGGACGCGGTTTGGTGGAAAGGCTGGAACGCAAAGGAATTGCAGCAATTGTCACGAAAGAAACCGATTTAGACAAAGCGGTAAATGCTTATCTTGATAGTTCTTTGGTGAGAGAAGAAGCTGAATGTCACGAACATGACAGTGAACACAAACATGAAGGAAAACACCATCATAAACATCGTCACGAACACGGTCATCAACATCATCACGAATGTGCAGCCGAAGGTGGTAATTAAGATTGTCAAAAAATGTTGGTGAGTTGAAATTGAAAAGAGGTTTTCAATGGCATCTATATCTTTAATGAAACCAAGTCTGGTTAATCTCTCCCCTCTAGAATTCACTCAGTTATCTAACCGACCTTTATTAATTGATGTTCGCAGTCAGTTAGAGTATGCCACAGGTCACGCTCCTGGTGCAATCAATCTCAGTTTACCTCGAATTTTGATCGGGAGAATTTCTTGGCTTCGCAAATGGATTTTACCCCAATGGTTTCGAGATTTGCCCCAATATCAACCCATTGCTGTTATTTGTTTAACATCTCACCGCAGTCCAATTGCTGCCGACTTTCTGATTAAGTCAGGTTTTGAAGCGGTTTTTAATATTACTGGCGGTATGGTAGAATGGCGGCAATTGAAATTAGAAATAGCAATGGGTAAAACTTGAGGGTTTAATGGTGGGTATATTACCCCACCAACTCATTTCCCAGACGCTTTTTAACCTAGCAAAATTCTCTAGATCGTTGCACTTTTTCTTAGACCATCATGTGGACAAGTTCAATCACAGCTTATTTCCATTACTTAGGCTTCATGCTAGCATTTGCATCTCTGACAGTAGAGATGTTCAACTTAAAAAAAGAAATGACGCTTGATGAAGCAAAAAGAGTGGCTTTTGCTGATGCAGCTTATGGGATAGCTGCGACAATCATTCTAGTGACAGGAGTATTGAGAGTTCTCTACTTTGGCAAAGGAACAGATTATTATCTAAATAATCCCTTTTTCTATGCTAAAATAGGTGTGTTTATTCTAGCCAGTTTATTTTCCCTGTATCCAACATTCACCTTTATCTCCTGGTTTAAAGACTTGCAAAAGGGTGAAGCTCCCAGTTTAGAGATTGCCCAGGTAAACCGACTATCTTGGCTAATCAAAGGAGAATTATTCGGTTTTACTTTATTGCCACTATTAGCAGCAGTTATGGCAAGAATGAGTGGGTGGAACTGATGTAGAAAACTGGCGGCAATTTAGCGAGTTTATTTAGTTCTGAGTTAAAAAGTCGTATCCGCAAACAACTCAATCAGTGATAGAAGCTTTGAAACTATTTTTATTCATTGCCTGACCTTGCACGGAATCGCAATTTTTTAACAGCGACAATCCGAACAAAATTCGCAAAGCCCAAATTTCAAACCAAGGCAACCCCCAACCCAATTTCATTTTAATCAGGAAATACTTTTCAAATGCTGCTTTTGCCCAGTTAACCCAGCGTCCTTGCAAAGAGTATGAGTAACGCCGTTTACCTGTTTTTGGATCTGGTAAGACGGGGGCGGCAACATAGACAATGCCTGTATCGCCAAATTCAGCAAAACAAATCGCTTCCAAAGTTGCTGTTTTTAAACTATCTGCGATCGCGCCTAATTTTACACCAATATTATGCGTCACTGCCAATCCCATTGCTTCTGTCATTTGTCCGGTTTTAGGTAATCCCAGTCCAGAGATTGCTTGATTTTCCGGTAACTCTACGCTGACACCAAGGGCATAAACTGAAGATAATTGAGGATGTTCGTAGCTAGGTAATACGGGAATAAACCCTTTTTCATTGCCCAAACCCGGCACTTTATGAATAAAATCTACTCCCCGGAAAGCTGGAAGAATCATGGCATATTCAAAGGGGAGTTTTCGCCCACCAGCAAGGGCGATCGCTTCGGTATCAACGGAGGTAATTTGAGCGTTAGTTAGTGCTTCAATTCCTCTTTTTTTCATCAAATTTTCGGTTGATTCTTGAGAGTTACTTAATCCATCTAAACCTAAATGTCCGAGGTAAGGTTCTGGTGTCACAAAAGTAATCGATACTTTGTCCCGCAAACCTCTGCGCCGCAGTTCCCACTCTGCCATGAATAAAAATTCATAAGCTGGCCCAAAACAGCTCACTCCTGCCATTGCCCCTACCACCAAATGACGGGGATTTTCTAAGAATTTTAGCCAAGCTGTTCGCGCTTCTAAAGCATGATGGGGCGAGCAAACTGAATGAGTGTAACCCCCATCCGGCCCCAGTCCGGGGACAGCATCAAAAGCAAAAGAAGCACCTGTCGCGATCGCCACATAATCATAATCAATAATCCGATTTTCTTCAACTGTAATGTGTTGAGTTTCCGGGTTAAAGTTGGTGACATTTCCTAATATCCATTCAATCCCGTGTCGCTGAGTTAACTCAGGTAGGTCTAATTGAATCTGTTCTAGGGATTTAAGATTTAGGGCTATCTGGATTAACCCAGGAATAAAAGTAAATTTGGGCCGATCGGAAATTAATATTACCTGATGTTCCTTCGGCAGCAGATGTCGCAGTTCATAAGCGGTAGGAAGTCCTCCTAACCCCGCGCCAATTACAACCACTTTTGCCATTTTGTTGATTTCCTTTTTCTGTGCGATCGCAAGCGTTGCAGCTTGCGGACTCTTGTAAAGGTAGTATTCCTTTTTTTTCTCTACTTCCTATAATTATGACCTACAAAATGCACATTAAATATAAATAGGATTTAGACCAAACTATCTTTAACGCCAGTCTGTGTTGGCGATATTGCTGGACTCATGGTGCATCTTAATCAATATGTTGTTACCCTCTAGCACTCTAAAGTATTGAGTATTTTTACTTAGTTTACCCCTAAAAATTAATTTAAAAACTCTCTTGACAATATAGCTAATTAGTTATATAGTGAATAAATGAACAAGAGGCATAACCTCAGCGACTCAAAAGAGGGGGTTAATTCATGGGCAAATTATTTAACGAACTTAAACAAGACATCTTGTATCAACACGGCATGAATGCTTGCCTAAACTGCGGCGTATGCACAGCAGTTTGTCCGGCAGCAGAGTTTAATGACTACTCTCCTAGAGAAGTGATGAACATTTGCCAATCTGAATCTGATGATTGGATTGAAGAGTTACTTAAGTCCGACAAAATTTGGTATTGCGGGCAATGTTTTTCTTGCAAAACGCGCTGTCCGAGAGGCAATAGCACCGCCTCAGTTATTCTTGCCCTGCGCCGACTTTCCGTTCGTCACGGTTACTTTGCCGAGTCGGAAAAAGGCAGACAGCAATTATTTGCCAAGCGAGTATTTGGGGAAAATGTATTGAAACGAGGCTATACCTTGTTAGCTGAAAATATCAGCCCCACCCACTTCCCCGAACTCGGAGAAAACTGGGAATACTATTACGAACATAGAGAAGAAATGCGCGAATGGTGGGATGTGCCGATGAATCTGGAAAACAGCCCAGGTTCGCACAGAGTTATTCCCGAAAAAGACATGGAAGAATTGCGGGCAATTTATAAAGCGACCGGGGCGATTGAGTTAATGGATGCCGTAGAAAAAGGCATGGAAAAGAAACTAGGTAGCAAAGAAGAAGTAGAAAAATATTGGCAAAATTGGGTAGAAACGGCTGATAGCAGAAACTACGAAATGAACGAAAATAAATAAGGAGAAAAATAATGAAGGTAGCCAGAGAAAATATAGCTTGGGAAAAACACCAAAAGCAAGTTCCAACAGTAGATGATGAAGGCGGCAAATTGTGGGGATGTTTCCGCAGTTGCTTTCTCCAAAGTGCTGCACCATATACCGAAGGCATTGCCTATAAAATCTTAAAAAACGATTTAGGCATGGAATTGCGGGAAGCACCCGGACATACTTCCTGTGGCGCAATTGGCTATCACGGAGATGTGTCAAACTTGGAAACACAAATGGTAGTTGCGGCGCGAAACTTTTCCATTGCCCATCACGAATTAGGTGTAGATAATCTATTTTCATTCTGCGTCACTTCTTTTGCCAATTACACAGAAATGATCAAACTCTGGGAAGAAGAACCGGAGTTACGAGAATACACCGAAAAAACCTTAAAAGAAACCACCGGACGAGAATTTTGGATTCCTCACGTATCGGGAGGAAGACCATCTGTTGTTCATGCTTCCGATGTGTTTTTTGCCAATCGGCATAAATTAGCTGCTAAAGCCAAGTATAGTCTCAAGGGAATTAAAGCAGTCGATCACATCGGATGTCACTACGGAAAAATATTTCCCAGTGAGTGCATGGGTGGTGCTGAGTTTCCAGAAGTATTAGTAGGGATGTTGGAAGCTTTTGGTGCGGAAATTGTTGACTATCCAGAAAGAAGACATTGCTGCGGTATGGGTTTCCGGCAATGTGCTTTTCCAGAGAATAGAGACTACACCGCAAGTAGCGTCTACAAGAAGATGAAAAGTCTAAAAGAAGCTCACCCCGATTGTAACTTAATCCTTACCAATTGCCCGGGATGTACGGTGTTTTTGGATGCGGAACAAGGAACGATTAAAGAAGTTTTGGAAGAAGAATTTAACGTCAGCGTTTTGGACTATGCACAATTGACCGGGTTAATGTTAGGCTATGACCCGTTTAAGGATTGTGGACTGAATGCGAAAGTCGTTGAAATCGAACCTTTGCTAGATAAAATCGGCATTCCTTATGACAAATCTAAGACTGCCGAACAACGCCGAAGACCATTTTAAGAGGTGAGAAACCGGGTTTCTTCCTGGAAACAAATTTTTCTGGTAAAACTTAACCAGAAACCCGGTTTCTTTTCAACCAATCAAATAAACCCGGTTTCTTTAATTAACTCTAAAGGTCAAAAACATGAACAAACAAGTAGTCGTAATTGGTGGTGGTCCTGCGGGAATGGCGGCGGCTGGAAAACTGCAAGACTTTGGCTATGATGTAGTTTTAATCGAGAAACAAGCCGAAGTTGGCGGACATTTAAACAAGTGGTATAAAGTATTTCCTGATTTTACCGATGCTGCGGAAATTACCGCCAATCTCAAGGCTGGTTTGGGGAATACCAGAATTGTAAATAATGCTACGGTGACAGAGATTAAAGGTTCTGCACCTAATTTTCAAGTGACTATATCAAGAGGAGAAGAAATTGAGGCAGCGGCGATTTTAGTTTCAACAGGATATAAGCATTTTGATGCAACTTTAAAAGAAGAATATGGCTACGGAATTTATGATAATTGCATCAATTCCGTAGAACTAGATGCCATGCTGAAGGCACAAAGCGTTAAAACCAGAAATGGGAAAGTGCCGAAGAAAGTAGCGCTGATTCATTGCGTTGGTTCTCGTGATGAGAAGGTTGATAATAATTACTGTTCGCGAGTTTGCTGCACGAATGCCATTAAGGTAGGAATTGAGATTAAAGAACAGAATCCCGATTGTGAAATTTACTGCCTTTATATGGATATTCGGGTATTTGGTCGCGGTTATGAGGAACTGTACAGAACATCGCAAGAAAAGTATGGAGTGCAGTTTCTTCGGGGTCGGCTTTCTGAAGCGGGTGAGAAAAATGATGGCAGTTTATTGTTGCGATTAGAAGATACTTTAACCGCCAAACCGATGCGGTTGACGGTGGATCTTTTGGTCTTAATGGTGGGGATGGAAGGTAATTCCGAGTTAGCAGAGGTGGCTGGTTTAACCTTGGGTTGCGATCGCTTCTATGCTACTGCTCATCTGCAATATTCTAACAATCATTCTGCTCGATCGGGTATTTTTCTTGCAGGTGCAGCAACTGGGCCAAAAGCAATTATGGAATCAATTACTGATGGGCGATCGGCTGCGGCAGAAATTGCCAGTTTTTTAGTGAGCAATCAAGGCAATTTTGATTCTAACCTGAATGGGCAAGCAGTAACAACAATGGCAGCTTCTCTGAAGTGAGGTAAAAAATAATGTCAACAAAAGCGAAAAAATTTGTATTTGGTCTGAAGGTCGATCGCCAACTTGACGGCGATAAAATGAATCGGGAATTTCTCGATAAAGCGATCGCAGAAGGTGGAGAATCTGCGGCGATCGCAGCTTGTATGCAATGCGGTACTTGTAGCGGTGGCTGTACTAATATTGACCTGATGGATATGTCACCCAGAACCCTGGTTTTAATGGTGCAAAGAGGGGAATGGGAAAAGGTACTAAAAAGTAATGCTTTGTGGATGTGTAGTTCCTGCTATATCTGTACTTCCAGATGTCCGCGTGGGGTGCGTCCTGCTGATGTGATTGAAGCGGTAAAAGCGATCGCCATTCGAGAAGGAATCGAGAATGATTCTACCCGTTTTAATCAGATATTTGTCGAGTTAGTTCAGAAAAGAGGCATCCTATTTGAACCGGAATTAATGCAGAAATATGGCGGTTTACCAGCCACGATCGCACAAGCAGAATTGGGAATCAAATTAGCTCTCAAGGGCAAAATTTCGCCATTCCCAGCCAAAATTAAAGACCCCAAAACATTTAGTGCAGCCTTAAAAAAGGCAGGTAAAAAATGAAATACTCTTACTATCCGGGATGCAGCCTTCATACGACTGCTAAAGAATTCGATATTTCGACAAAAGTTGTAATGGAAGAACTGGGAGTTGAGTTAGAAGAACTCAAAGACTGGTCTTGTTGTGGCGGTTCCATTGCTGGAGGAGTTTCTCACGATGTTGGCATGGCAATGGCGGCAAGAAATGTCGCTTTAGCACAGAAACAAAATCTCGATCTTTTAGCCTCTTGTTCTGGTTGTTACAACAAGTCAGCTAAAGCGGCAAAAGCATTAGAAAACGGAACAGAAAAAGATAGAATCATGGCGATTCTTGCCGAGATGGGAATCACTGTTTCCGAGTACAACATTAGAGTTAGAAATGTTGTCGATGTTTTAGCTAACGATCTTGATATTTCCCGTCAAATTAAAAAACCTTTAACAGGGTTGAAAGTCGCTTGTTATTATGGTTGTCTGTTGACTCGACCCGCAGATATTACTGGTTGGGATTCTCCGGTTTTCCCTATGTCTATGGATAGATTGGCTCAAGCTTGTGGTGCGGAAGTTGTCGATTTTCGGTCAAAGACTAAATGCTGTGGCGGCCCGATTTTGGTATCTAAGCAAGAGGTAGCCTTTGAGTTGACGAAGAAACTATTAGATGAGGCAAAATCTCTCGATGCAGATTGCATTGTTTTGGCTTGTCCTTTGTGTGCAACTAATCTCGAACTTAGGCAAGCTGATATCGAGAAAATGTACAATGTTACTTACAATCTCCCAGTTATTTATATCACCGAAATTATCGGATTGGCTTTGGGAATGAAACCCGGAAAATTGGGAATGAATAAGCATATTGTGTCACCCCAATCTGTTTTGAAAAAACTAGGATATTGAGGAAGTAAGCTGTTACGCATTTAAATTTATTATTTGTATCTGTGACCTATTAAATGCGTAACAACTTAGCAGAATATCTCCGTTACCTGGACACTCAGCGCATCTGCGGAAGCTTGCCAGAAAATTCCAGGCAAGCGATCGCTCGATCGTTCCTTACCTTTCAAGTAGAACCAGCAACCCTACTCTATCAATAAAAACAAGCTCCCAGGGGAATTGAGCAAAAGCTAATGCTATTAATTCCTATTAATCCCTGCGATCGCGCAGCACTTTGTTAATTTTTTTTAAGCCTAACTATTTTAATCGCAATTCGTATAATAGAATACAGAAATAGGCAGAAGTATTCTTTCCCTGTCTCGAACGGGGATGATATAACTCAGCTTCAAATAACACCAAATTTTCTGGAACATCTGTTTTTTAACTTTTGAACTTTCCCACAGAAGTTTAAATGTGAACTTTTCATAACCAAAAATCCAAGAGGTTAACATGAATCCAATTGCTGAAATATTGTTGGAACAGGTAACTTATGCTCAAAATTTGGCGCAGCAAATCCTGTCGTTAAGCAGCTTAGACGAACCGGGAGTAATTTATGCCTTTGCTACTCCAGACACGCTGGTAATTAATTGTCGGGACGATCGAACGGCCTGGCTGTTTGACGAGGAACAATCGAAATTATATTTAGCGATCGCTAAGTTAAAGTGTTCGATTAAAACGATTGCGATCGAAAAAGCTGGGAAAAGGTTTTATTGCTGGTAAATTTGTCAATAAGGGGATACTCCTAATTGCCAGTTCATTGATTTGAAAAACTACTTTCTAGAACTTCTCAAATAACTGAGGTATGCGCCTACCAACTCCTAACTACTAATTACCAAGCATACCTCAATCACCTGAAAACTGGGCGATCAATTTTCCTGCAATTGCTTGACAGCGCGAGTAAGGCGCTGCAAATAGGGTTTGATGATTTCTCTATTCTGGTACTGTAGTTGGGAAACTTGATCCTGCAAGCGGTTAATCTGTGCTTCTAGTGCTGTTAAGTCTTTGGCGGGTTGATTTGTCAAGTATTCTAATTGATTTACAGAAGCTTTAACCTCATTAAAATCAGAAGTAGCACCGCTACGCTTAGGCAAATCTGCGGTATTATTTTTAATGTCAGTTAACTTTTCATCCATTAGTAAAAATCGGACATTCACAGTTTCCCAATCTTGCTCTCCCAGTACATTCGTCTCTAAAACGCGGAGTTTCTGTTGCAAGTCAGAGAGGATAGCATCGAGATCCTGCGAATTTTCCGGGATGGCGTGGACTTGGCGGTGGATGGATTCTACAACTGTATGGATATCCGCGATCGCAGAGTTAGCATTTTCCCGTACCTGTTCCTCGAAGCGTTGCCGATTGGCCAAATTCAGCGACAGAGCTAGAGTTAAGGGAGCAGCGGCATAGATAAATTGACCCGATAGTACCGCCGTCAACGTACCAATGGCTGAACCAGCAACAGATGCGTATTCCGCCACTTCTAGCCAGTTCCGCTGGCTGAGGGGGTGGCTTACAGCTTTAAATGATGAGTTCTCAATTTTCTGCATGGCTTGATAGTCTGGTAGATTGCATTATGGACATGATAGAGGCAATTTGGGGATCGAGAAGAGCGATCGCGTCAAAATTCAACTATAGCGATCGCTTCCATCCCTTAAATCCCCCAGTAGTTACTAAGGAGATAAAAATAAAATGGGTCTGAAAATTATTGAAAGCTTTGATAGCAATTTTACCCTGGAACCAGACGCGAAAGCAGAACTGTTTACTTTGTTAACGGCTGAAAACTTTCTCAAACAAGTAACCGAACAATTGCACTGCGATCGCGCCGAGTTTACAGAATTAATTTTCCAGCCAGTTCCTTACAGTACAGCAACACCGAAAGGGATGCCTGCTGAATTTGAGAAGTATCGAGAATCGCAGGATTATGAAATTATTAACGTCCCCCCTAACTTCATGTTCAAAGCTAAAATCTTTAAACCCAGTCGCCTTTGTGCCATTTATCGAGTTTTCATCAATTAAGTCTAAGAGAAAGAGAAAAAATGTTTCTTTTTAGGACAAAAAACACAGGAAACATCCTCTTTTTGAAAAAGACCTAACCCGATCCTTTCCTTCTTCCTTCTTCCTTCTTTCTTATCAACAATGACAAGCGAAATACCCTCCCTCGCTAGCTTAGAATTTATACCCTACATTGACGCTGAAGGTTTAGTTCCTAATAGCGTACAGGGAAAAATTGGAGTATATGCGATTTTTGACAACGAGAAAGTTCTGCAATTTGTTGGCTATTCTCGCGATATGTATCTCAGCCTCAAACAGCATTTAGTGCGCCAGTCGCAACGCTGTCACTGGTTAAAATTCCAAGCTATTGAACGCCCAAATCGTACCATTTTAGAAAACATCCGAGATGCTTGGATTGCCGAGAATGGTTTGATACCTGCTGGCAATGATTCTGAGCAAGCTAAGTGGAACGATCCGATCGATGTCAAACCCGCTATGACTGTTGAAGAACTAGCGAGTTATGAAAGTATAGCAATTGATGAAATTGCTAAAGATAAGTTGTTGAAAAATGTCGCGCGGCGAGTAGAGGCCGAAATTTTATCCTCCCTAAAATCGCGTGGCGTAACAGAGGAGATTCGCTTTAATCCTAAGCTGAAAACCAGCGGTTTACTGGATTTGAAGTAATGCTCGATCTCAAGGTATGTTGTTGCGCTTATGCGCTCTTGAGGGAAGACAGCCCAACAACGTACCTAGCCTACCTCGGATCGTTTGTACCACTTGGCTTTAGTTTTATTTGGGTTGGTTGAGAAAAGTGCGATCGCCTAAATCTTCAGCTCAACTAAAAATCAGATAAAATAGAGACATCGCTAGAGGTAAAACAATGTATCACGTTACAGCAGACTACGCCAAAAATAACTTTAACGAAGTAATCGAACGTGCCAGTGTCGAACCAGGGGGCGTTGTCATCGTTCAGGAAAATAAAAGTTTCATTTTAATTAGCCAAGAGGAGTTAGAAGCTTGGATGGAAACTTCAGAGTTGCTCCAAGACAAAAACTTACTATCTGATATTGAAGAGTCACGCGAACAATATAAGAAAGGTGAAGCTTTAAAAATGGATCGAGTATTTGGCTAACTTTATGACAGATTATCAAATTTTGTTTTCCAAAACTGCTCAGAAAGATATTGAGTTACTAGCGGTTGCACAAAAAGCAAAGTTACAGACAATTTTACAACAAGTTATAGCAAATAACCCTTATCTTGGCAAGTCACTTAAAGGTACTTTAGAGGGTCTGTATTCTTATAGGCTCAACCGCAAAGATCGAATTGTTTATGAAATCATAGAAGCTGATAAAGTAGTTTTCGTAATCAGAGCTAGAACCCATTACGGTGATTAGATAGTAATTGAAAGAAGTAGCGAGCGCACTGTCTAAAAAATGCGATCGCCTTCTAATTCCGCTACATCTATCTATTGACTAATCAGTAAAGCCACAGGAAAATTTTTAAGAGCCTCACCAATTGCTAACTTACCATCTGTTTTAATCATCTGCTCAGTAATAGCATTTTTCCAAACAGACGGTATTTGCCCTGCAAATTCAAGGCTAGTATCTCCCCATACCTCTTCACCGAGCGGCATTTCTTCTGGCTGAATCAGCGTCGTTAAAAAGCGAGGAGCAACTGTCACAACCGTCCTATCTCCATAGGTTCTAGCAAAAGCCACAACACGATCCTTAAACTTACCAATCGCCTCTAAAGGCTGATAGTTTCCTTCCTGAAAAACTTGCTGATATTGTTTTCTTGCCTCCAGAACTTTGGCAATCAAAAATAGCTTAATCCTGGCATCTTCCCGCGTCACAATCAGCTCCTCAATCAGCTTCAAAATATCCGCCTGAGCTTTCTCCTTAATCTCCCGCAACACCGCCACACGATGTTCAAAATTAACCGGCCGGCGATTATCTGGATCTACATGACTGAAATCCCAGAATTCAGTACCCTGATAAAAATCAGGCACACCGGGAGCAGTCGCTTTTAGCAGCGTTTGCGATAAAGAATTAAAAATTCCATATTGAGCAACCCGTTTCCAAAAAGGCATAACCTCCTTGATAAATTGATTTTCTTCGGAAGGCTCCAGAACATTATCAACAAAAGCCATAAAAGCTGCCTCGTAATCATTATCCGGCCTTAACCAGGCAGTGTGAACTTTAGCCTCACGGACGGCCTTAATCACAAAGTGTTTCATCCGCTCGATAAAGTCAGTATTTTCAATCCCCTCAAACGGCAAAGTTCCTACCAGTGTTTGATAAAAGAAGTATTCATCATTAGGAGCGGGAACCATTCGCCCCTTAAGATTTTTTCTTTGAGGACGATTGATCTCGCTCCAAGCTTTCACCTGTTTTTCCCATTCTTCTGGCATTTCAGAAAGCACATTAATTCGCGCTCGCACATCTTCCCCACGTTTAGTATCGTGAGTAGCCGTAGCATTCATTTTATGCGGCCAGACTTCCTGCTGCTTGCGGTTAAACTCGTGGAAATCGGCTAGGGAAATACCAAAATGACCGGGACTACCGCCAACTTCATTAAGGGATAAAAAGCGATTGTAGACATAGAAAAGAGTGTCCTCAATTCCCTTTGCCATCAAAGGGCCAGTCAACTGCTGAAGCTTCATTACAAAGTGACGCTGTTGCTCTCTTTGTTCTGGTGTTAAGCTTTCCTCTTCTTCAAGTAATAATAACTTTTCGATAAAGTCCAGTTCTTTCAGCAATCGTGGTTCTTGTTGCTTAGCTTTGGCAATCGCGTCTTTTACATAAGTACGATCCGATTCCCTTAATCCCTCCTGATTTATATAGGTTCGATAAACTGGGAAAATTGTTAAAACTGCACTAAGTGCTCTTGCTAAACCCAAGCGAGTAAAGTCATTTCCATGGCGAGATTTACCAGATATTTTTTTCAGCAGTTGAGCTAAATTGTCTACATCTCCCGCTAAATTCTTTTCAATAATCAACCCCTTCTTTTCCTTAAAAAGCAGTTCATAATTAGTATTTGCGCGGGTAAATCTGAAGTATATATCAGTGAACTGTTCCTCGTTCTCACCGCAACAGAAAATGCCGTTAACGTAGTTCAAAAAATCGTATCCACTCGTTCCCTCAATCGGCCAGTAAGAGGGTAAGTCTTCTTTTTGTTCAAGAATTTTTTCAACCGTAATGTAAACATCTCCGGTTTTCTCCCTGAGTCGTTTTAGATATTCTGTTGGGTCATAGAGTCCGTCAATGTGATCGATTCTCAGTCCGGTAAATTTCCCCTCTTCAATCATCTGGAATATCAAAGCATGAGTTTTGTGAAAAACCTTAATTTCTTCGACTTTAACAGAAATCAATTCATTAACAGTGAAAAACCGCCTGTAGTTAATTTCTTCGGCTCCCACTTTCCAAAAACATAGGCGATAAAACTGATCCGCTAGCAAACTATCCAGCCCGTAAAAACTTTCTGGATTCCCCTTTTCCCCATTAAAAAATTCGATATTTTTATCAATAAACTCCTTAACTGATGGATTTTGAATATAAAGTTCCCACAGAAGACCTTTAACAAAAGCTATCTGGTCATATCGTTCTTTACCTTTAGTTTCGGAAGGCGCACTTTTGATCAGGTATAGAATAGCAAGTAACTTGATAAAATCAGGATGCCGTCTTCCTAATTCCTTGGCAAGACGACCCAAATTATGAGTAATAAATTTGGCATAAGATGCGAGGCAGATTGGTAATTTTAGGCTATAGTAATTAACACTCAAACCACCTTCGTCATAATTGAGTTGAATCTCGCCATTTTCCAGACAATCCCCATAAAAATTCCCCAGCATGGGGGCAAGTATTCGCCCTTTGAGATTTTCATCAGGGTGATTCCATTCAATATCAAAGTAGTCAAAATAGTCGGAATCATGACCGTTTTCTAGTACGTCCATGAGAAACTGATTTTGAGAATCATAAGCCATGTGGTTAGGAACAATATCCTGTACCCATCCCATACCGTTTTCTTGGATTTTACTTACCAGTTCTTCAAAGTTTTCCGAGGTTCCTAGTTCGGGATTGAGGTGATTTGAATCAACAACATCATAGCCGTGAGTACTACCCTCTCTGGCTTTAAAGATGGGTGAAGCGTAAAGGTCAGTAATTCCTAATTCTGCCAGATAACTAATGATGTCATTCGCGGCTTTAAAGTCAAAACCTCCATGAAATTGAATCCGGTAAGTTGTTGTGGGAACCCGCATAGTTTTACCTTAAATTTTAAGAGTGCTAAAGTGCAACTACGAACTTTTACTTAAATTATTGACTTGGCATTCTTTACCTTGTCGAGTGGGCAATGCCTACCTTACTTTTATAGCTCATACAGTGCAAAAGTATGCGGCTTTATGGTCAATTCCTGGCCAGGCGAGAGCTTTTCAGGCAATTGAGAACCAGAACCCACCCATTTTTCCTCAGAAGAGTCTAGAATCTTCTTCCAGTTGCCTTGGGGAAGTGCCGACGTAAATGTGACATCTTCCGCATTGAAGTTTAAGATACAGAATATCTGGCTGTCATCACTCCAGCGACGTAGAAATAAGATTTTTTCATCTTCGTTACTAGACACATCTAGATTTTTCTTGTCCAGTTTTTTCATAGCCGGAATTGTGCGGCGTAGTTGAATTAATTTTTGATGCCATTCCCGTAAAACTTTGTGTTTGCCTTCTTGCTGTTTTTCCCAGTTAAGCTTGCAGTTATTAAAAGCGTCATAACTTTGGGGATCTTGGAATTCTCCTCTACCTTCAAAGACTTTAAATTCTTCTTGCTTGTCTTTCCGTATGGCTTCAATTAATCCCGGATCGGAATGAGAAACAAAGTACAAAAATGGTGCTTCTTCCCCGTATTCTTCCCCCATAAAAAAGAACGGGATATAAGGAGAAACTAAAACCGTACCAGCGGCAAGTTTCAAACCGTCAAAAGAGACTATCTTAGACAATCTATCTCCCAAGATTCTATTGCCAATTTGGTCGTGAGTTTGCGAAAATACAACAAATTTATGACCTGGTTCTTCTAGAGCAGAGTTTCCGTGTTTTCTTTTTCTATGAGGGGCGTATTGTCCAGAGTAAACAAAGCTTTCTCTAAAGGCTTTTTCTAGATGTTCGCACTTCCCAAAATCTTGGTAATATCTGTCATTTTCTCCCGTAAGTAAGGTGTGTAAGGAGTGGTGGAAATCGTCGCACCATTGGGCATCTAATCCAAAGCCGCATACTTCCTTCGGACGTAAAGCTCGAACATCATTTAAGTCACTCTCTGCTATTAGATAAAACTTCCGTCCTAATTCTTGAGAAAGGTCAGCAGTTAGGTCTGTCAGCTCTTGCAAGAATGGTCTAGCGCCTACTTCAAAAATTGCCTGAATGGCATCTAAACGCAGAGCATCAATGTGATATTCTTGGAACCAATAAATAGCATTTTCGTGAAAATAGTTGCGAACTCCATCGCTATATTTATCGTCAAAGTTGAGAGCGTCTCCCCAAATAGCATGATATTTATTTGTAAAGTAGGGGCCAAATTGAGAGATGTAATTACCTTCGGGGCCGAGGTGATTGTAGACGACATCAAGAATTACTGAGATGCCATGTTCGTGACAGGCATTCACAAATTTTTTGAACCCTTCCGGCCCACCATAGGAGTTTTGTACTGCGTAGGGATAGACACCATCATAGCCCCAGTTACGTTCGCCTGGAAATTGGGAAACTGGCATAATTTCAATGGCGTTAATTCCTAACTCGCTTAGAGATCCCAGTCGGGGAATTATCGCCTCAAATGTGCCTTCACTGGTAAAAGTACCGACGTGCAATTCATAGATAATCATTTCCTCTAAAGGAACGCCTTTCCACTCTGCATCTGTCCACGTAAATCTAGTTAGGTCAATAACTTCAGATGGCCCATGTACGCCTTGTGGTTGATATCGGGATGCGGGATCTGGTTTGTCGGTGGTTCCTTCAAGTTGGTAATAGTAAAGCGTTCCCGGTTCGATGTCTGTAGCTGTTACTTCCCAGTAACCTTCATCGGATTTTTTTTCCATGGGAATGAGGCGTTTCTCTGGGGAAACAATTTGTAGCGCGACCTCTTGGAGAGTGGGAGCCCAAACTGTAAATTTACATTTACCTAAACCGTGATATTCAGCACCAACTTTCACGTTTATTTTCCCTATTTCAAAGTTAATTTTACTTTTTGATGATGGCGGCGATAATGATGGGGAGCGAGCAAATAGTTGCGAAGATTTGAACTTGGCTGCGATCGCCCGTTAAGTCAATGTGAGTTTGACTTTAAAACGCCTATTTTGAAAGTAACTAGAGTTAAAGTTATAAACAACTAACTTTAGATAGAGTAACCAAGTGCTATAATTGTAACTGAAAAAACAGCAAAAAATCGCAAAACCTGCATTCTAGCTTGCACCGATTTGGTGGGCATAATTAAACGTAATCTGAGCCTACTTTTTTATGGTCATTGCCTTTGGACGGGAAATCTGCGGGAATCTCGACTCGGTTGAGTCCCGCGAGTGGTTGGTAACAAACGGTATCGGCGGTTATGCTTCAGGAGCGATCGCGAATCTGCTCACTCGCCGCTATCACGGTATGCTGGTAGCAGCTCTCAAACCGCCGCTAGGCCGCACTTTGATGCTGGCAAAGTTAGACGAAACCGCTTTATATAACAACTATACTTATCCGCTTTATACAAATCGTTGGGCTGACGGCACTGTGGAACCGCAAGGCTACAAGCACATCGAACGCTTTCACCTCGAAGGCACTACACCCGTCTGGAGCTTTGCTTGTGCTGACGCTCTCCTAGAAAAGCGGATCTGGATGCAGCAAGGTGCTAACACAACCTATACTCGCTACTACCTGCGCCGCGCCACAAAACCGTTAACCCTCGCTATTAAAGCCTTAGTCAATTATCGCGACTATCACCACCTCACCAACGCCGACGACTGGCGGATGAGCATCGATCCGATTGAAAAAGGAGTCTGCGTGACTGCTTTTCCGAGAGCCGTACCCCTTTATCTACTCATAGATGCCCAGCCAAACGCTAAATTTCACCTGTCTCTACCCGCTTATGATTGGCATTATGGGTTTGACTTAGCAGTGGAAAAATATCGCGGCATGGATCATTGTGAGAATCATTTGCACGCAACGACTTTTCACATTACGATTGAACCCGGAGATTTTCTCACTTTGGTAGCTAGCACTGAGAAAAATCCCGATCTAAATGGCGAAGCCGCCTTATACTTGCGCCGCACTTACGAGCAAGAATTACTGCAAACCTGGTCAAAAGTGAGCAATAATCCTGAGTGGGTGAACCATTTAGTGCTAGCTGCCGATCAGTTTATCGTCAACCGCCCTCTAGCTGACGAACCAGATGGGAAAAGCATCATCGCCGGATATCCTTGGTTTAGCGATTGGGGTCGCGATACGATGATTAGCCTCCCAGGTCTCACAATCTGTACTGGGCGTTACGACGTAGCGCGGTCGATCCTTCGCACTTTTGCTCGGTATGTAGATCGGGGAATGTTGCCAAATCGCTTTCCTGATGGGGCGGACGCTCCTGAATATAATACTGTAGACGCGACGCTGTGGTATTTTGAGGCAATCCGTACTTATTGTGAGGCCACTGGCGACGACCAACTTCTAGGGGAACTCTGGCCTGTTTTGGTAGAAATCATTGATTGGCATCGGCAGGGGACTCGCTACAATATACATCTCGACCCCGATGATGGTTTAATTTACGCTGGTGAAACGGGCGTACAGCTCACTTGGATGGATGCCAAGGTTGATGATTGGGTGGTGACTCCCCGGATCGGCAAGCCGATTGAGATTAGCGCTCTTTGGTACAATGCGCTACAGGCAATGGTAAATTTTGCTCAACGGCTGGGCAAGTCTCACATAGAGTATCAAAAATTAGCTGAGGCGACGGCAAAGGGTTTTGCTCGTTTCTGGAACGATGGGGTGGGCTATTGTTACGATGTTTTGGACGGGCCCGGCGGCCATGATGCCTCACTTAGGCCTAATCAGTTATTCGCGGTGTCGTTGCAAATTTCTCCAGATTCTTCTCCCTCTCCCCAACCTGCTAACCCTTTCTTGGCGCTGGCGGGGAGTAAAAAGATCGCTCGTTATGCATCCTTACTTACGCCAATTCAGCAGCGCTGTGTAGTGGATGTTTGTGCTCAGCATCTTCTCACTTCTCACGGTGTGCGAAGTCTTGCCCCGGAAGATCCGCAATATCAAGGTATTTATGGAGGCGATCGCTTCCAGCGTGATGGTGCTTATCATCAGGGCACAGTTTGGGGCTGGATGATCGGCCCGTTTGTTTTAGCTCACTTACAGGTATACAAAGATCCGGCGCGAGTTAGGGAACTGCTGGAACCTATGGCTAATCATCTCTTGGCGCACGGGGTGGGGAGTTTAAGTGAGATTTTTGATGGGGATGCCCCGATGCAGCCTAGGGGTTGCATTGCACAGGCGTGGACGGTGGCTGAGGTACTTCGGGCTTGGGCGATCGCGCAATGTTAGGATAGCTAATTGCTAATTGCTAATTTAGGATCAAGGCTACAATTAAAGTAGGGTCTTAAATGGTGGTGCTATGTCCAAAAAGCAAAATCCTCTCTATTGGTTTGCGTGCTTGATGTTGGGGACAATGGCTTTTGTTCTCTGTCCCTATTTTGTCAATCAGATACCCGGTTTAGGGTCACTGCTGAAAGATGTGCCCCCGATAATTATAGGTTTTGGGGCCTTTTTGGTGGCGATTTTCTTTGCCGCAATTAGCATTATCGCGCCACAATTGTTAACTTTAGGGGAAGTATCTTCAGAGGATTTATGGCGAGAGTTTTGGGCAAAAAATCAGGAGACAATTAACCAACGTCTTAAAAACTCTCTCGATCAAGGCTGTCATATTGATGTAATTAATAAAGATTCTCCCGCAGATTTGGCGCGATCGCAAACCCAAGTTCAAACTGTTTCTCCATCGGAAAATCCACAATCTCAATCTCCTTTTGGGAAAGGTTGGCGGAATTGGTTTAAGGGTTTGCAGTCGCCGCCGATTTTGTCGGGAATTATGGCGACTTTACCTCGGATTGAGGCGCGGCGCGAGTTGCAAAATTTACAAACAGCAGAAATAACTAATTTAGCAGCTAGTAAACCAATTTTAGAGATTTTTGAGGAAGCAAATCGGCGTTTATTAATTTTAGGAGAACCTGGAAGTGGGAAAACAACGGAATTACTCAAATTAGCGCAAGCTTTGGGAGAAGCAGCAGAAAAAGATCCTAAGCAACCGATACCGGTGATTTTTGAGCTTTCCGTGTGGCGTGGCGAACCGATGTTAGATTGGATGACGGAAGAAATGGAGGCGCGATATGGTTTGAAGCGCGAAGTTTGTCGGGAGTGGTTGCTAGGGGATAGAATTGTGCCGTTGCTGGATGGTTTGGATGAATTGGGAAAGAATAAGGCAAAGGAGGCAATTCTAGCGATTGATGCTTTGCAGGAACATTACGAACAGCAGCAAAAGGCGTTAGTAATTTGTTGCCGGAGTGAGGATTATGAAAGTATTAAAGATGATGAAAACCAGCGGGTTAGGTTGAGAAAAGTCGATCGGGCGGTACGGTTGTGTGAGTTGAATGATGCCCAAATTGAGGATTATTTAAGGCAACGTCAGGCGACACATATCTGGGAAGAATTAGAGTCTAATCGGGGGTTTAAGCAGTTAGCTAAGAGTCCGATGTTATTGAATTTAATGCCGATTGCTTACCCGAAGGGATTACCGGAAAATGCACCATTACATCCCGATGTGTGCCAGAAGCGATTGTTTGAGGATTTTTTGGCGCGAAAACTGCAACCAACTCAACAGGTAAGCGAGCCACCTCTGAAAGATTATGACTCCCAAAAAGCAAGGCATTATCTGGCATGGTTGGCGGCAAGTATGGGGCGAGAAGGGATTAATCAACGGGAGTTTTTAATTGAAGGTTTGCAACCAATTTGGCTGGAAAATCAACGACAGTTTAAACAATATCGGTTGATTGTCGGGATGATTTTAGGGCTGATTGTAGGGCTGATTGTAGGACTGATTGGTGGGCCGATTGGCGGGCTAATTTTAGGGCTGCATATTGGGCTTATTATCTTGCTGATTGGAGGTTGTGAGTCTATTGAATTGACAGAAAATTTCGATATTTCTTGGCGGGGAATTAAGCGGGGATTATCTTTAGGATTGCGCCAATGGATGATTTTCGGGATATTTTTCTGGTTGATTTTTGGGCTGAGTTTATGGTGGAGTATTGAGTCGATTTTTGAGTTAATTTTAGTGATAATTTTTGGGCTAATTTTCGGACTAATTTTAGGGATAATTTTAGGGATAATTTCTGGGCTAATTCAAGGTCTAAAGATTGATTTAAAAGTAAGAAAATACCCGAATCAAGGAATTTGGGAAACACGAACGAAAACCTTAATGATGATGGGTTTATCAATATTATTACTCTTTTTATTGATTGTTATTATACCAAATTGGCCAACAAGACAAGACGTGAACTTGGTTAAAAGCTTAATGGAAGCGGGAGGAATCGGGTTTTTCTGGGGGGGATTCATCTTAGGGGGTGGCGTGGCGCTGGTTCAGCATTTTTCGTTGCGGTGGGTATTGTATCGTCAGGGTCAAATGCCTTGGAATTATGCCAAATTTCTCACGGCGGTAAGTCAGGCTGGTATCTTAAAACAATCGGGGGGACGTTTTCGATTTTATCACGATAAACTTAGGGAATATTTAGCCCAGGATATGGCAATTGCTTCTTATTCAATCCCTAAATCTCAGACTAAGTGGCTTTTATTATTTGTATTATCTTTACCTCTCCTT
This sequence comes from Kamptonema animale CS-326, assembly GCF_028330895.1. NCBI lineage: Bacteria > Bacillati > Cyanobacteriota > Cyanophyceae > Oscillatoriales > Microcoleaceae > Kamptonema > Kamptonema animale. Next base: position 22,150 of record NZ_JAQMUA010000170.1, read on the forward strand.
TTATTGTCAATTAGCAGCACTAATTTTTCTACAAAAAGGATCGCTGAAATCGGAATGAAACCAATTTTACAAAATAAAGATACAATTTTAACAGACTATATTACCTACTATTTTCGTAATTTTCACCGAGGCGATATCATTTTCTTCAAGGTGCGAAACCAGACAGATATTAAATATACAGATACTAAATATCTTATTGGACAACCTAACGAAACCATCGAAATTAAATCCGGTCAGATTTTGATTAATGGCGAAGAAATTAAAATAGACAATATCCAATTACCCAAGAATTTTCGCCAAGGCAAGGTTACTCTGAATGCCGATGAATATTATGCTGTAGTTACCGATCCCAATTATACTGGTGATGATGTTGGTTTAGTTGTCCCTCGCAAGAATATTAAAGGTCAGCTTGTCTTACGTCTCTATCCCTTTAACCGCGTTGGCTTTCTCTGAAGATTTAAGGTAAATGTCGTAACCAGTAGCAGAACAAACTGCGATCGCGAAACCCCAGTTTCTGTTTGATAGGGCGATCGCCAATCGCAAATTTTCAGTTAGAACATATACTTAGAGAAACGCCAGCGTAAAATTATCTTGAGTAATCAGATTAGCTTGCACCCCGCTGAGGGTAGCTAAGACTTGACCAGTTGTAGCGATCGCGATTAAACTTCCACCAACATCTTGACTAACATTTAATTGCTCAAAAGTCAAGCCACCCCTTAAAATCAAGAAATCCTCACCAACCGTAAAATCTGCGATCGCATCACTTCCCCCTAAACCCAAAACAAAGCGATCGCTACCACTCCCACCCACGAGTACATTATCCCCCAAATCCCCGCACAGCCAATCATCACCATTTCCCCCCCTCAAAGAATCGTTATCTTTGCCACCGTAGAGAGTATCATTCCCTTCATCACCGTCTAGGCGATCGTCACCCTCACCGCCAAAAATCAAATCATTACCGCTACCACCGCAGATACAATCTTCTTCACCCTTAGCAGCGAGTGCGATCGCGCTACCAATATCACCAAAAATCGTATCGTTCCCATCGCCACCACAGATACTATCATCACCGCGATCGCCCCACAACAAATCATCGCGATCGCCACCCAAAATCACATCATCATCCTTGCCACCTTGTAGAGTATCATTATCCTCACCTCCCAAAAGCGTATCTTCCCCTTCTTGTCCACTCAAAAAGTCGTTTCCAGTACCACCAAATAGGAGATCGCGGCCATTCAAATCAGGATCGGAGGGGTTGAAAGTGCCTCCAAATAAGCTATCTGCACCCTCATCGCCAAGTATAGTATCATTACCGCGATCGCCCCAGATTAAATCATCATCCTTACCCGCGATCGCCACATCATTATCCTTGCCCGCAAAGATAGTATCATTGCCAGCATTGCCATTAATATAATCATTACCCTCATTGCCTAGAAGTAAGTCGCGATCGCTTTCCGAACCAATAGGAAATTCGCTAGCAAATCCCCCATAAATATTATCATTTCCAAGCTGGCCAAACAAAATATCATTATTGCCAAAACCATTAATAGCATCATTAGCATTACTACCGATTAGAATATCATCGCTATCCGTCCCGTTGAGAGTGCTATCTGTCGAATTAGGGCCAGGAATAGGACTCAGACTTGCTAAGCTAATCTGTTTGCAAATACAATTATTTTCCTCAAAAGGGGAAGGAATTAATGTTGGAGTTGGCGTTAGCGCAACTGATGGAATAGGCGTTGATGATGGCGTTAGCGTAACTGATGGAATTAGCGTTGCTGATGGAATTGGCGTATTTGATGGAATCGGAGTTGCTGATGGAATTGGCGTATTTGATGGAATCGGAGTTGCTGATGGAATCGGCGTATTTGATGGAATTGGCGTATTTGATGGAATCGGAGTTGCTGATGGCGTTGGAGTTGTTGATGGAATAGGAGTTACTGATGGCGTTGGAGTTGTTGATGGAATCGTAGTTACTGATGGCGTTGGAGTTGTTGATGGAATCGGAGTTACTGATGGCGTTGGAGTTGCTGATGGCGTTGGAGTTACTGATGGAATTGGTATTGGTGTTGGTGTATCTGATGGTGTCGGTGTAACTGATGGCGCTGGAGTTAATGATGGAATTGGTGTTGGATTTGGGGTAACTGATGGTGTCGGTGTTGGTGTTGGGGTAACTGATGGTGTTGGTA
>NZ_JAQMUA010000171.1:0-4627 GCF_028330895.1 Kamptonema animale CS-326
ACCATCTTCTTCTATAAGTTACAGGTTTTTTGCGGCGAGCGCCCACCCTACGTTTAATTATGTCCGACTACTTATTAGGTAGATAAATTAATCTACTAAGTAAATGCGTAAAAACTTACACCAAATCGGCTAATTTACAGATTTGTTTTAACTTATTAATATTAACAGTTAGATTTGAGAAATGTGGTGCAGTAGGATTATTAGGAATTTCTTCCCCAATTATATAAAAATAATTAGCCTGAGCATAACTGGCTAGAGCATAAAAGAAGCCATCTAAATAACCGAAAGGAAAAATTTCAATAACTGTGATATTTTCCCGTATAAACATTAAATTTGTTAAAGCCGAACCACAGACAGAAATGATCGCATCAGCATTGTAATATATTTCAGCTTGCTCCTGTATTGTTCTGCCCTGCATTGTCAATGATTCAAAGCCGATACTTTCTAGGTATTCTACAACTTCATTGTCATTGATGACCTCGCGATGGTCTACTTTGCCGCGTTTTATATATAAACGTTTTGGATATTTACTACTTGAATAATTTTCTTCAGGTACAAATAGGCTTCTAGCAAATCTATAGCCAAAAATAGTTGGGTATTTATGACCGTTGTTTTGTATCTTTCTGTCAATCACACAAGTAATTGCCCTATCAGGTTTACAGGGAAAAGTAACTACTTGTTCTTCTTTTATGCCAAGTGCAACTAGGGTTTCTCTTTGGAAATTTGCTAGGGAATCACCTATATAGTAATAATCAATTTCTTGTTTATCGATATATTTCCAATAGATTTCTAGCATCGGCAAAGTGTAGAAAAACCAATGCCCATAATTCTGAGGCATTGTATTTGATAAGTAGGCAATTGTCCCGGCTAATTTTTGATAGTTTACGGGCAGTTCCTCTCTATATATTGGCAGTTGTTCAAATTCAATATCTTTCTCATATATCACCTTTAGCTTTGGAGTGATAATGTGATTGTTGGCAAAAGAAAAGCCTTCTTTTCTGGCATCTATCATTACTGATTCAACTTCATTTTTAAAAGGAGTAATGATTTCTAAAAAATCACCTTCTAAAAATTTTGCTGGTTGAATAGGTATATCTTCATGGCTAACTAATTTATGAATTTTGATATCTCTGTCTTTACCAAAATATCGATCGGCATTATCAATACTGAGTTGAATAACTCCTCTAGCGTAAGGTTTTAAGAGGATATAAACCTTAATCAGATACTTAAGCTTATTGTATATTTTTGCCGCTAAATCTCGAAGATAACTTTTCTGAAAGTTGCTAGTGAGTGAATTGGGCATAAGTTTTCACCTACGAAAGCGGTTACTATAACTGTTAATTGTTAACTAAACTTTGATGTTAGGTTACGCTACGCTCCACCCAACCTACTAGCCAGACATATAGCAACTGCCAAGACTATTAGGAAATTCTAATCGATCGCTAACGTTCGGCTGAGCGATCGCGCCGAACTCCTTACTTTTATTCTCTTCCCCTTCTTCCCTAAGCAACAGAGCATCGGAGCATCGTAGTCCCTATATTCTCTTCCCCTTCTTTCCCTAGCCCCTAGCCCCTAGCCCCTAGCCCCTAACCGCCCAAAGCGGTTGCCGATTGAGATTTTTTAGTGGGCGGGGAGAGAATCGAACTCTCATACCTTTCGGTGCCACATTTTGAGTGTGGTGCGTCTACCAGTTTCGCCACCCGCCCTTGGGATTGACTTTTTCATTATACACAGAAGATCGATTTTGCACAAGACCTTGATAATCTTGAGTGCTGCCCCAGCGATCGATCTCTCGCGCCCTTAAAACAGGCACAGGATGGGTCAAGTTAGCCGTCTGAGCTTGCTTGAGCAAATCCCCCAACTGAGTGTTACTGATGTCGTCGTAGGCACGAGCTTGAGCCAAAAACGCATCCACATTTAGGGAAGGAGCCAAACTCGGCGAACCTCCAGCCAACTTCATCAATAGTGATACTACTACCTTTGGGTCTTGAGTAGCAAGTAAAGCCGCGCGATCGCACGTAAATTCTGCACAACGCAACCACTCTAAAATCTGAGCCTGCAACCCCTGCACGATCAAAGCACCGATTGGCGAAACCTGACCTGCTGCCAATACGATCAAATTAGCCAAAGTCAAGTAAACCCCATGTTCGCACTTCAGATGACCCAATTCATGGGCAATCACCGCCTGAACTTCTTCCAGAGTCAGCAAATCAATCAGAGAAGTATGCAGAACCACAAAAGGCTGTCTCCCCCGCATCGCAAAAGTATAAGCATTAGGCACTGGATTCTGGCGCACGTATAACTGCGGGGGTTCCAAATCCAGAGTTTTGCAAGCATCCAAAAGCAATTGGTGCAAATGGGGCAACTGATTTTCCCCCACTAAAACCCCAGAAGCCAAATTCTCCAGCAGAAAAAACTGCTCGCCAAGGGGCCCCAAGAGTTGCCGCACTATCAAATCCAAACCAGGGAGTTGCTTGAGAGCATTAGTCGCTTCCAAATCCAGGGGATGCCGGAATTGGTCTGCTTTCAAGCCGATTAGCGGTGTATGTGAGAAACCCATATTGCTATTTAAAGATCGAAGACAGTTAACAGTTAACGGTTAAGTGTTAACCGTTAACAATTAACAGTTTAGTAGTTTAATCCCGATTGCACAGGATTGGGTGGGACAGGAGCACTGGGTACCTCTCCGCCCTCATCTACGCGGTGCAATTGAGCTCCGAGTTTTTGCAATTTTACCTCTAGCTGCTCGTAGCCGCGATCGAGATGCTGCAAGCCGCGAATAGAAGTTGTGCCTTGTGCGGCAAGACCCGCGAGCACTAAAGCTGCTGAAGCTCGTAAATCAGTAGCCACTACAGGAGCACCCGATAACATCGGCACACCTCTGACAATGGCGACATTGCCTTTAACTCGAATATCAGCACCCATGCGATTCAACTCAGCTACGTGGCGCAAGCGGTTCTCGAACACCGTTTCTTTAATCATGCTATCCCCTTCGCTCAGAGTCAGCAAAGCCATAAACTGAGCCTGCATATCCGTCGGAAAACCTGGATAGGGTAGAGTTTCAATATCTGTAGCTAGATGAGCGACACCAGGAATTATCCGCAGACAGTCAGGTGCTTCGGTAATAATCTTGGCTCCCATTGTCTGCAATTTGGAAATTACCGCAGTCATCTGATCGGGTATGACTGGGGATAAACTTATTTCCGAGTGAGTAATTGCCCCTGCGACTAAAAATGTCCCTGCCTCAATGCGATCGGGAATAATTGAATAGTCTACGGAATGCAGGCTGGGTACGCCTGAAATCACGATGGTATTGCTACCAGCACCTTGAATTTTGGCTCCCATCGCGCGGCAGAAATTAGCCAAATCCGTGACTTCTGGTTCTTGAGCGGCATTTTCAATGATTGTTTCCCCATCAGCGAGGGTAGCCGCCATCATCAAGGTCTCAGTCGCTCCCACACTGGGGTAGTCGAGGTAAATTTTTCCTCCTTTTAAGCGGCGGTTGGTTCCGGGGACGTAGGCGTGAACCATTCCATGTTCGATATGGACTTCTGCGCCGAGAGCTTGGAGGCCCCGGACGTGGAGTTCTACGGGTCTGGCACCGATCGCGCATCCACCTGGCAAAGGAACTCTGGCAACCCCTAGACGAGCCAATAGGGGGCCAATGATGAAGAAACTAGCTCGGAGTTGGCTGACTAACTCGTAGGGGGCTTGGTATTCTCCTAGATAGCTGGCGTTGATGTCCATAATATCGCCGTGCCGCTCTAGTTTTACTCCCACTGCGGATAGGATTTGGCTCATGCGAGCTACGTCAACTAGAGAGGGAACGTTACGGATACGGCAATCTGCGGGACAGAGCAAGGCACCGGCCATCGCTACTAGAGCTGAGTTTTTGGCTCCGCTAATTTTGACGTGCCCGTGCAGAGGAGCTCGACCTCTAATTTGCAGTACGGCACTGTCGGTTTCGGATGATGTTGAGAGATTTGATGTGTTCAGAGCGCGTGTAATAGGTCTATCCTCCTGAATTGGTCGGTTCATTTAGATTATTTAATTTTGGTTTCGATTTTACCGGAAAGATTTCAAATGTCTAGGGGGTAAGCCACAAGGAGTAATTAAAAATTAAAAATTAAAAATTAAAAATTAAAAGTTTAAGAGTTGGGTTTTTACTAGAGGATAAAGGCTTTCAGCCGGAGGGACTTGGGTTTGTTGTCCGCGATCGCTGTTGATAAAATCATAATTTTAAATTTTAAAGTTTTAACTTTTTTTGCCGCGATCGCCTCAATGGGCGCTTGGGGACTTTTTTTTATTCGTGGTTTTGGCAAGTGGCTGGAGCCAGAATCTTTTTTATAAGCTCAACTGCTAGTTGAGCGCAGTATCTCCCGGAGTTGTTGTCATCCTATCGTCAATATTTCAATATTGCTTAGGTAATGTGCTTTGCTGTTGCTTCTAAATTAGACTACGTGAGGGCGATCGTGAGAGCAATGGGTGTTTGTTTTTTAATAAAAATATAGGAATTTTCTTGGGGACTACGAGGTGAAATAGTCTGGTATTCATGATTTAATTAGGTAAGTAAATCCACCTAATTAAACATAAGATCGGGATGGCTAAAAAGCTGACTGTATAAACA